>CAZJCH010000168.1:0-5855 GCA_964544005.1 uncultured Papillibacter sp. | reverse complement strand
GCCGGCACGCTTCCCTGTACACCTGGTATGTCTTTGTCGAATCGCGCATGACCGCGACGGGGACACCCTCCAGGTCGGTAACACTGACGGATTCCCTGTCCGCCAGCGGGTGATCCTTGGGAACGATCAGCGCGTGCCTTGTTGTAAACAAAACCTCGAAGTCGAACTTTTTGACATCAACAGGCCCGACTGTCAGGGCCAGCTCGACAAGACTATTCTCAACCGAAGTGTCACAGTTGTCGTCGGTTGACTCCCGGATTTCCAAATGAATGCCCGGATATTTCTCCTTAAACTGCGCGATGGGGATGCCGGCAAATTCTTCAATCGTGCCATTGGAAAGCATGACCGTCAAGAAACCCTCTTTGCCGGCGCCGTTTTTGAAGTAGGTTTCGCACTCATCCATCAGTGCCAGAACCTGCTGGGCGCGCGGATACAGATATTCGCCGTGCGGTGTTGGCTGGAGTCCTTTGGCTGTCCTGATAAAGAGCTTGCACCCCAGTTCTTCCTCCAGGCGCAGGATCGCCATACTGATCCCCTGCGACGAGATGAAGCAGGCCTCGGCAGCCCGGGAAAAATTCCTGTATCTATAAATCTCCGCAAAATATCTCAGCTGCCGGATTTCCAACGCATGGCCTCCCTTAAATGAACATACTATGCGAGTCAAAGTGGCGCCGCCTTATCCCTTAACAACTAAATGAGCGGCGTTGTCAGCGTCCCGATGCCGTCGATAGTGACCTTCACGACGTCGCCTGGCTTCAGCCAGACACGCTTGTCCTTCTCCTTGCCGACGATGACGCCCGACGGTGTGCCGGTAAAAATCAGGTCGCCGGTGTTCAGCCCGAAGTAGCGAGACGCCGTACTGATGATTTCGGCACAATTGAAAATCATATCCGACGTCACGCTCGACTGGACTTGAACGTCATTGACCTCGCAGGAGATGCCGTTGTCCGCGCCCGGGTAAAAGCTGTCTGCAGTGACGATCACAGGCCCTGCCGGCCCGAAGCCGGGGAACGATTTGCCGGCCAGCCACTGGCTTGTCAGAAACTGGCTGTCCCGCGCGCTCAGGTCGTTGCCGCAGGTATAGCCGAACACATAGTCCATAGCCTTTTCCGTCGGTACATTGCGTGCCGGTTTACCGATGACAATAACGAGCTCCGCTTCGTAATCATAGCAGCGCTGCCACTCCGGCAATGTGACGTTCTTGCCCGCCGCTGTCAGCGCGTCGTTGAATTTTGAAAAGAAGATGATATTATCCGGCGGCGTGCCGCCCGTTTCCTCCGCGTGCTTCCTGTAATTGAGCCCGACACAGACAATTTTTTGCGGCGCCGTGACGTTGGCAAGCTCCAGCGACGCATAATCCAATACCGGAACGCCCTCAACGGCGATCGCTGCGGCGATGCGCGCTTTCATCGCCTCCCCGCCGGCGATCATGTCATTCATATTGTCAGGAAAACCAAGCGCCGTCAGATCGATGACACCTCTGTCAGTCAATGCGCCCGTATGTGTTTGGCTGTTTTGGATGAAGCTTAATAGTTTCATGCATATCCTCCTAATCTCGGCCTTGGGGTCTTCCGCCGCCGGTGACGCCCCAGGCGGGGCGCAGCTTGATGAGTTCATCGATTTGGCCGTTTGTCATGGGCCGCTCGAGCCCCATCATTCTGGCGTACATCAGGACCGTCGCGTTATACTCGATGCTCTCCAGCCGATGCAGCGCCTGCATGATATCGCGGCCCCAGGTCAGAGCCCCGTGGTGTTCGAGCAGCAGGCCGTTATATTCCTTCAAATACGGAATAACACTTTCAGCCAGAGCGTCCGTGCCCGGCAGGGCATACGGCGCGACCGGAATGACGCCGAGCAGCACCACGGCTTCCTGTAAAAGCGCCTTGTCCAGCGGTATCCCCGCCGCGGCGAACGTGGTAGACACCGGCGGATGGGCGTGTGCGACGGCGCGTATCTCCGGCGCTTCTCTGTAGATTCTGAGGTGCATCCTGATCTCGGAGGAAGGCGTGCAAGTCCCCTCGATGATATTCCCGTCGAGGTCCAGCTTGACGAGCATCTCCTCCGTCATGAACCCCTTGGAGACGCCAGTAGGCGTCGCCCATATATGGCGGTCCGATACGCGGGCGCTTAGATTCCCGTCGTTGGCGGCAACAAAGCCCCGCTGATACAGCCGGCGCCCGGCCTCCAATATGTCGCGTTTAACCTCCGCGTCGGCGGGGTATGTCTTGTTGTCCACGGTCTGGCCTCCTCATGCAGGGGCGATATGCATATCGTCTCTACGTTTAATTTGCGATGCGGCGCGGCGCAGGAGCGGTGGGAGCAGAGCCCCCGCCCTACAATTTTTTCAAAAACTGCTCTGCCAAACTCTCCGTATACGGCGGGCGGCAAATTCCCTTTTCAGTGACGATGGCTGTTATAAGCACATTGTCCGTCACGTCAAACGCCGGATTGTAGCATTTAACCTCGGGCAGCGCCGTTGGTTTTACGAAAAATTTCTCCTTGATTTCTTCCGGTTCCCGCAGCTCGATTTTAATATCGGCGCCAGTTTTGCAGTTGAAATCGATGGTGGAGGACGGACAGAACACGTAAAACGGGATATTATAGTGCTTGGCGAGGATGGCAACGCCCGAGGTGCCGATCTTGTTGGCGGTGTCGCCGTTTGCCGCGACCCGGTCGCAGCCGACGAAGACGGCGTTAATCATCCCCTCTTTCATGACAATACTTGCCATGTTGTCGCAGATGAGCGTGCAGTCGATGCCGGCCTTCTGCAGCTCATAAGTCGTCAGCCGCGCCCCCTGCAGCAAAGGCCGCGTCTCGTCGCAATATGCGCGCAGTGTGATGCCCCGCTCCCTGGCCAGAAACAGCGTCCCAAGGCCGGTGCCGTATCTTGATGTCGCCAGCGGGCCGGCGTTGCAGTGGGTTAAAATCCCGTCGCCGTCCCCCACAAGCTGAAGACCGTGCTCGGATATGGCAAGGCACATGGCCATATCCTCCCGGTGGATCGCCAGGGCTTCGGCTTTCATGGCCTCCAGAATCGTCGGTATCGGCTTTTCGGAGCTGCTTTTCACAACAGCGTCCATCCTATCCAGCGCTTTTTTCAGATTGACGGCCGTTGGACGGGAGGAATCGAGATATTCTATATTTTTCGTAAATTCTTGATAAAAAGCGTCAAATGCCGTTGTATTCGTCTGGCTTGACAGCACAAAGATAGCGTAGGCTGCAAAAATCCCGATAGCGGGCGCACCCCGGACCCGGAGCTTATAGATGGCTTCAAACAGCTCTTCCCTGCCCCTGAGCGAAAGATATTTCGTCTCATTCGGCAGCAGGCTTTGGTCGATGATCACAACGGCGGTACCATCGCCGCTGAGCCGTACGTTGTCAATATGCGTGACGCTCTCCATACTCATTTGTGCAGCTCCTGTATTTTTTATTTACAAGCATTATATCATATGATCGGATACACAGTCCATATTGTATCAAGACCTCATGTGCGTTATAATAAGACTAACATGCTAATTAGTAGGAGGGTTGCTCATGGATAGACAGCAAAAGATCGATCATGCGGTCGAGGTGGCAAGGCATGCCATCATACGCGATGACATCTGCGCGCGCAGCGTCCTTATTGGGTTGAAGGAAATATTTGACGAGATCCCCGATGAAATGATCACGGCCTCTCTCTCACTGGCCGGCGGAACAGGCGGAGCTTCCGGCTCCTGCGGCGCTTATTGCTGCGGTCTTTTGGCCGTCGGGCTCAAGTACAACGCGCCGTTGGATGAAGAACTCAAAAATCCTGCCCTCAAGCAGAAGAGCGCGGCAAAATTCGCCGAGTACCGCGATCGGTTTATGAAGGAAATGGGCACCGTCATGTGTCCCGATATTCATAAAAAGCTATTCGGCCGCAGCTATACTCTTTATGATCCGAAGGAGCATGACGAATTTCTCGCCATACCGGGTCATCAGGAGAAATGCGCCGAAGCCGTCGTTGTCGCAACGCGAATTGCAGCTGAAATGATCCTGGCTGATGAATCATGAGAAGGTGAAGATTTGACGATCGCCGAGAAAAACAGTACATACAGCCGGGAGCTTCGCGACATGCTGCTGCTCCGCTTCGAACCAATCGCTGTCAAAATGATCGAAAACGAAGCGGATGTCCCATCGGACGCCATCCGTCCCCAGAAGGACATGGGGACCCATATGGCGCTCTGCCAGGCGTTTTCACTGGCCCGCCGCGAGTATAAGACGATTTACATGGTGAAGGAGGACCACTGGTGCTGGAACCCGCTCATCGGGCTGGGTCATGTGGACTGCAGCAAGGGCACTGACACGTTCAAGGTCGTCACCTCCGCCCTGGGTATCCCGGATATGGAAAAAGCCCAGGCCTTTTTCGTCAAATTCCCGAGATTTCCGCTGGGCAGATACAAGGGCATCGTAACAGCTCCCCTGAAGGACTGTCCCTTCGACCCTGACGTGGTCCTCATTTATTCAAACAACGCGCAGCTGCGCGCTATGCTCTGGGGTATCAAGGCCATGATGGGTAAAATCGTTAAAACTGAAATGGACGCCATCGACTCCTGCGTTTACGCTATCGTCGTTCCGATGCAGGACGGCGAATACCGCGTCACGCTGCCGGACATCGGCGAATTCGAGCGCGCTGCCCCGGGCGAGGACGAGATCATCCTGTCCGTCCCCAAGGGTCGCTTGGAAGAACTGATCAGCGGCATGCGCATTTTTGAAGACATCAAAATGGGTTATACGGGGCTCAAGCGCGAACTCGATTACGATTTTTCGCGGCCGCCGTTTTATAACACCCTGTATGAGATGTGGGGCCTTGAAACGGGCCGCGACAGGGTCTAGTAAAGAGGGACTTATTAACATGAGTATTACGGAAAAAAACGCCGCTGCCAGCACCGCGCTGCGCGACATGCTGCTGCTCCGCTATGAGCCCATCGCCATCAAAATGATTGAGGACGAGGCGGACGTTCCCGATACAGCGGTCAATCCAAAGCGTGATATGGGCAAGCACATGGCCCTGTGTCAGGCGTATGGCCTGGCGCGCCGGAACAAGAAAACGATCTACATGGATAAGACCTCCGAGTGGTGCTGGTGTCCGATGGTCTGCATGGGCTATGTGGATTCCAGCGCAGGAACGCCGTCGTTTGACCTGCTCAGCCGCTTTATCGGCATCCCGGATAAGGACGCCGCGGAGAAATTCTTCACCGAATTCCCCCGCCTCCCCTATGGTAAATATAAGGGGCTCGTGATTGCGCCGCTCAGCTCGTGCACGTATGAACCTGACCTTGTCCTGATTTACGCCAACCCCGCGCAGACGCGCATGATGATCGGCGGCATCAAGCAGCAGACCGGCAAGCTCGTGGAGACAAAGCTGGACGTCATTGACTCCTGCGCCTATTCGACGGTCGTACCCCTTCTCACCGGCCAGTACCGCGTCACCTTCCCCGACCCCGGCGAATACGAGCGCGGCCTTGCCGACGAGGACGAGGTCATCCTCTCCGTCCCCGGACCGAGCCTGGACGGGTTCATGACGAGCCTTCGCAACAGCCACAACTTCGGTTTCGGCTATACGCTTCTGAACAAGGAAATGGAGCTCGACTTCAAGCGTCCGCCGTTTTATAACGATCTCTTTGAGATGTGGGGCTGCGACAAAGGCGAGGACTGGACCAAATAGTCTTTAATAATTCGTAGGGGCGGACCTCGTGTCCGCCCTCTCCCGTGCACATTAAAATCCCACTTGCATCGCGCAATCGATTATTGTATAATAACAAAGCTTTACCCGGGTGTAGCGCAGTTTGGTAGCGCACTTGCTTTGGGAGCAAGGGGCCGCTGGTTCGAATCCA
>CAZJCH010000167.1:0-5901 GCA_964544005.1 uncultured Papillibacter sp. | reverse complement strand
GCTTCAATACGCCGGGCGTCATCCGTTGGCCCTTTGAACGCCTGACGTATACAAGCAGGAACGCGCAGCTGTTCCGCGTCAACAGGGAATACAATGAGTGGCCCGGACAGGGTGGCTATGCGACGGTCCCGGAGGAGCTTCAGGGCAAAGCGACGCCGATGCCCTTTGACGCGGGGGAGGTCATCGAGTATCTTTACAAAAGCCTGTCTGAAGGGGAGACTCCATGACACAGGACGAACGACGCCTGTTTTTGATCGATTGTCTTCTGGCCGAGAGTTTCAGGTACAGAAATACTGAAATACCGGCCGATCCGGATGCTCAGCAGCAGCTATTGCGCGCGCTGATGAATGTCCGCCATGCGAAGCCGGCAAGCGAAGCGTTCCTTGAGGTGCAGGATGAATACCTGTCCAAACTGGCCGCTGAACGCGGCATTGTTGACGCGGTACTACTGCCGGCTGTACCGTCTGACCCTCGGCTTGTCCTCTGGCGCGGCGATATCACAACACTCAAAATAGACGCCATCGTCAATGCCGCCAACAGCCAAATGGAAGGCTGCTGGCAGCCTTGCCATAACTGTATCGATAACTGCATTCACACGTACAGCGGCGTGCAGCTCCGGCTGCTCTGTCATGAGCTCATGACCGAACAGGGCCACGAGGAGCCCACCGGTCAGGCAAAAATAACGCCGGGATATAATCTCCCGGCGAAATTCGTGCTGCATACGGTGGGCCCGATCATTGACCATCCTCTGAAACAGCGCGACTGCGCGCTGCTGGCCTCCTGCTATACCTCCTGTTTGGAGCTAGCGGCGGATAACGGCTGCCGCAGCATCGCCTTTTGCTGTATATCCACCGGCGTCTACCGGTTTCCGCAGGACAAGGCGGCGGAGCTTGCGGTGCGTACGGTTAAAGAATTCCTGAATAAAAACGCTGCGATCGAACGGGTTGTCTTTAACGTTTTCAGCAGGGAAGACGAGTGTATTTACCAAAAGCTGCTTCAGTCCCAGGTTGAGTGATGCAGCTCGCCCGCGCACTCCAGACCAGCAAAACCCTGTTGCCGCAAGGCTTCAAAGAGAATGATCGCCACGGCGTTTGACAGATTGACGGACCGTGTGCCAGGAACCATCGGAATGCGTACACAGTTTTCTCTGTTGTCCTTCAGGATGCTTTCCGGTATGCCGGCGCTCTCCTTGCCAAACATGATAAAATCATTGGCGAGATAAACCATATCACTATATTTTTGCCTGGCCTTCGTCGTGGCCATGATGACCTTCGGGAACCCGTTTTTCTCAAGAAAGTCCCGGTAGCTTTCATAGACTCGGTAATCAAGGTCCTGCCAGTAATCAAGGCCGGCTCTTTTGATTGATTTTTCATCCAGCTTAAAGCCGAGCGGCTTGATCAGATGCAGCGGCGAATGCGTCGCCACGCACGTCCGCCCAATATTCCCCGCGTTATAGGGTATTTCAGGTTCCAGTAAAACAATATTCAGCATTTTTTCTTGTCATTCTTTCATATCAGCTTTGTTTGCCTGGAGCGACCCGATAGCGACAGGCGTATTTTTATCTGTTTTTACGTTTCTTATAATCGTCGTCAATCCTTTGCTTCCAGTCCGCTGAGATGGGGCTGCTGGCGCGGAGGCAGCTGACGGTATCGCTGATCACTTGGTAATTAAGCTGTGTGCCTTCGCTGTCGGCATTGTAGTTGACCGCTCTGTCGGCATTGATGCCGAACCTCGCGGCTGTTTCAACGGCGTCGATGTTCGCGCCCAGGAAGATGAATTCCCAGCCGTAACGAGTTTTCTGGCGCTCAAGCAGCTGACGGATCTTGTCATAGCCGTATTCCCGGCTGGCGTTTTCCATGCCGTCGGTTGTGATGACGAATAAGGTCTTTTCCGCACGCTCCGTCTCGAGCGTGTGCTTCTGCGCGTTCCCGATTTTGCTGATGGTCCGCCCGATGGCGTCCAGGAGCGCCGTCGAGCCGCGGACGAAATATTCCCTGTCGGTGATCGGCGCGATGCCCTTCAGGCCGATGCGGTCGTGGAGCAGCTCGTATTTGTCGTCGAACAGGACGGTTGTGATAACAGCCTCGCCCGGCTCGCGCTTCTGCTTTGAAAGCATCGAATTGTAGCCGCCGATGGTGTCCGCCTCAAGGCCGCTCATGGAGCCGCTGCGGTCGAGAATGAAAACGAGTTCTGTCAGGTCTTTCTTCATATTGTTACCCCCGTTAGTTTTGATGGTTTGAGGATAACATATCCGGAGTCTTATAAGGTCGCCTGCCGGGCGACATTTTATCCGCCCAAAAGATTCTGGTCAAATTTGAAAAGGGCTTCGTTTATCACAAAAATATCGTATTCGCCATGTTCAATGAAATACTGTACAATCAGGTCGGATATGCAGCTCCGGGACAGGGCGAAGCCGGCTCTGCCGATCAAATCCCGCGTCTGATCGATATTGAGCTTCAGCGCGACCGCCAGGGCCAGCGCTGTGTTTTTGCTCGGCTTGTAATGCGCATTGCTGCGGATTTTGGAAAAAAGCTTGCGGTCCAGATTCGCACGCTTGTAAATATCGACGTCTATTTTACCCTTTTCGCCGATCAGCCGCAGCAGCGCAGTCGAAAAGGTCTCCTCGAGCCGGGCCGCGATATCGTCAAGGCTGCCCTCGGCGGCCATTGGCAGCATGTCCGGCGCCTTCGATTCGTAAGAGCACATCAGCTCCAGCTGCTCGGCAACCTCGCGCCTTCGGTTTTGGCGCGACGGGCTGTGTTCGTCAACGTAATGATCATCTATGTAGGATTGGAGCGAATGAAACAGCTTGTCGCCGAGCTGAAAGGCGGTCTTGTCGAATACCACCAGATACACCGTCATATCATGCTCAAACAGAAAATCGCCGATCGCGGAGATGGCAGCCTGCAGCGCCTTGTCCTTGGGATAGCCGAAAATCCCGGAGGAGATGAGAGGGAAGGCAACCGACGCGCAGTGATGTTCAAGCGCCAGCTCGAGGGCGGAAGTGTAACAGGACATCAGAAGTGCTTTTTCGTTATGCGCGCCGCCCTGCCAGACCGGCCCGACCGCATGGATGATATGCCGGACATCCAGCTGATAGCCGCCTGTGATGACGGCGGCACCGATCGGACAAAAACCGATCGTGTCACATTCCGCCTGAAGCTTTTCCGCTCCGGCGGCCGCAAATATGGCGCCGCAGACGCCGCCGCCCTGCTGAAGCCTGCTGTTGGCGGCATTGACGATGGCGTCGACTTTCATTTTTGTTATATCGTTTCGAATGATTTTAAGCGGCATAAGCATCTCCCGTATAAAAAGCAGAGCATCAGCAATTAATCAATAAGGTTGGCTGCGTGATGCTATTCTAGCACAAAATTCGATTCATTGCGATATTATCCATGAACGCTATTGAAACAGATGCGATGATGAAATATACTGACATTTGTCATCTTGGTCAGAACGATTCGTCATGGTATGATAAGAAACACCAAACGACTGTATGACCGAGAATATATAGAAATGTTTCATTGCGGGGGGAGTACAAATGTATTGTACAAAATGTGGGGCAGAGAATAACGGCGGCAAATTTTGCCCGCGCTGCGGGGCTGCGCAGACAAAAGCCGACGTCATAAAGCAGGAAACGGCTCCGGTGGTACCACCGGAGCCGGTGGCACCGGAATCGGTGGCACCGCCCGTCAAACAGCCGGAGCAGGTGTCAGAAGCGGACTCCGATACATATTCCGTAAAAAAAGCACCCGCCGCGCGCAAAAAGCGTAAAATCATACTGATCGGCGCAGCGGCGATGCTTGTCATTCTGGGAGTAGTCACCGCTGTTTTTGTTTATTATAACACAGGGGAGCGGCTCGCAAAAAAGCAAATGTCGCTCGGAGAAAAGTATCTTTCCGAAATGAATTATGGCGAGGCGGTCACAGCGTTTAACAAGGCCGTCGACGTTGATCCAGGAAATGCCGATGCGTATGTCGGACTGGCTGAAGCCTATACCGGGATGCAGGAGCCGGAGAAAGCCGCTGAAGCTTTGGATACGGGCTTATGGCAGGTTCCAGATTCCGGCATAATAAAAGCAAAGCTTTTTGACAGCCTGATTGCTCTTGGCGGTATGTTTTTTGACGAAAAGCAGTACGACGAGGCGCTGGAAGCTTATCAGGATGCCGCGGAGCTGTCACCGGCGAATGAGGATGCGCTCCTGGGTATTGAATACGCGCGCATCGGTATGGGAGATCCCGGCGCTAACAACGCAGAGCTCAGCCTCGTCACGACGGATTTGTCGGATTATCCGTATGTACGCGTCTATTGCAGGATACTGGACACGAGCACGGGGGAAAGCATCAGCAATCTGACGGCAGCTTCTTTTGCTCTCGAGGAAAAAATCGAGGGCGGCGCGTATCTGTCCCGGGAGGTCCATTCGGTTCGGCAGCTTGAAGGGAACGCCGGACTGAATATTGCCCTTGCCGCGGACAAAAGCGACAGTATATCCTACGACAGTATGACGCAGATTAAGCAGGTCATGTCAGAGTTCGTATCGAATCTGGATTACACCGTCGGAGACGAGGCCGAGCTGCTGGCCTTTGACACCGAGGTGACCCAGATGTGTATCTTTACCGACGATATCAGCCGGCTGCTCACCGGTATCGAAAACATGTATACCGACGGCCGCACCGCGCTGTACGATGCCCTTCGTGAGGCAATCAACCATGTCCGGTTCCAGAACGGCGCACAATGCGTCATCGCGTTTACTGATGGCTTGGATAATGAAAGCATGTATAGTCCTTACGATGTCATTGAGCTTGCTTCACGGTATGAAGTCCCCGTGTACATCATCGGTGTCGGCAGCGACGTGGATGAGTATACGCTCAGGGATATCGCCGAACAGACCGGCGGGCAATATTGGAACATTAACGAGCTTCAGGACATGAATGAGATTTATAACACGATCTACAAAGAGCAGAAGGAAATGTACATCATTGAATACAAGACGGATGCATCAGCCGACGAATACGCCGATCGGGGCTTGTCCGTCAGCTTCAAAGGCGCCGGCTACATGGAGGAATGCCTGGTCGGTTTTACGCCAAAGGCGTCAAACATCGACGATACGGATTTAAGCCTGCAGGCGAGCCAGACCAGCACCACACGTTATCAGCTGTTTGTGTCGAACCTGTCCTGGGAGGAGGCGGCCGATTATTGTATGGCATTGGGCGGGCATCTTGTGACGATTGATTCGGCGGATGAAGAGGGTATCATCGAATCGATGGCCGAGCAGGCCGGGGTTACCTTCGTCTGGCTCGGAGGTTATACCTCGTATAACGACGCAGGCAGTATGTTCGGGCATTGGGTGACGGGCGAACCGTTCGGCTATACCAACTGGACGACAGGGGAGCCCTCGAAGGATGACCTGGACGGGACAGCGGAGCGGTACATTGTGCTGTGGTATCTTAAGGCTTACGGCGGCTGGGCGTGGAATGACACACGCAACGATCCCGTTTCAGCGGGGCATTATAAGGACAAGCTGGCCTTTGTTTGCGAATTTGAGAGCTGAATGGTCCGCCGAAAGGAATCTATATGAAACGCAAAAACATCCTGTTAAAAATCCTTATATTCCTTGCGATTATTTCGGTGCTGATTATTTTTCTAATCGTAAAGACAGGCTTGGATCCTGAGACAGCACCTCCGAGCGAAACAGGTAATCCCGAAAGCGCCCTCGTCACACAGCCCACGGAAACGGAGCCGTCCCAGGCAACCACGGAGCCGAGTCCCTCGCCTGAAGAGGCAACGCCGGCCGTCTCCATTCCCGAGACGGAATTGCCGGAAGACCCCGCAATCACGCAAGCCAAGGCGATATTAGCCGGTATGACGACCTGGGAAAAAGTATGCCAGCTGTTTATCGTC
>CAZJCH010000166.1:3158-5912 GCA_964544005.1 uncultured Papillibacter sp. | reverse complement strand
GGCCAAATCGGCAAACGCGGCCAAGGAGACAACGGCGCTGATTGAAGGCTCGAAGAAAAAAGTCGACGCAGGCACGAGGATCGCGAATGATACCGCCGAAGCCTTGGTCGAAATCGCCTCCCAGATAACCGCCGCCGCCGAGCTCGTCAATTCCATCGCACAGGCATCGGGCGAGCAGGCGCATGCCATCGAGCAGGTCAACGGCGGCATTCAGCAGGTTTCGCAGGTCGTTTCAACAAACGCCGCGACAAGCGAAGAGAGCGCCGCGGCAAGCGAAGAGCTCTCCGGACAAGCGGCACAGCTCAAGGAATCTATCAGCCTTTTCAAGCTCAAGCGGTCCAAAACGGAGATCGGTCAGGGCGCATCGGACAAAACCCGGCTGCTCGGCAGCAAAACAGCAGCGTCTCAAAAATTAGCCATCAGCAGCAGCGACATGGGGAAATACTAGTGTTAGCAGTAAAAGAATTATGGAGGTCACCTATATGAGTGGGATTTCAAACACAGAAGAAGTCATAGAAGAAGCCCAAAAAGGCCGGTTTCTGGCGTTTCTGATTGGTAACGAGGCCTATGGCATTGAAATCAAGTACGTCACCGAAATCATCGGCATACAAAACATCACCGAAATGCCGGAAATGCCGGACTATATCAAGGGTATCATCAACCTCAGGGGCAGGATCATCCCGCTCATCGACGTTCGTCTGCGCTTTTCCAAGGCGCCGAGGGATTACGACGACAGAACGTGCGTGATCGTGGTGGGTGTGGACGGCTTTTCCTACGGTCTCATTGTCGATAGCGTTTACGAGGTACTGTCGATTCCTGACGAGGAGACCTCCCCTCTGCCTGAAATCAACACTACATCGGGCAGCAGATATGTCAAGCTCATTGGCAAAACCGCCTCCGGAATCGTCCTGATTGTCGATTGCGAAAGGCTTCTGACCTCCGATGACATCGGTGACATAGGCATCTGAGTATCTCAACTTATTTACGGCAATCGGAGTGATATCGTTGATCAAAATCACAGAAAAAGAATTCTGGCAAATCGCCGATTATGTTAAAGCGAATTACGGTATTCAATTGAAAGCGGAAAAAATGGCTCTTGTGACGGGGCGTCTCCACAGCATCCTGACACAACATGATTTTAAGAGCTTTTCCGAATATTTCAATTATGTCGTCAATGACAAAACAGGCGAGGCTGCCGTCACCTTTATTAACAAAATCACAACAAACCATACGTATTTCATGAGAGAACCGGAGCATTTTTATTACTTTCGGGATAAGGTTCTCCCCTTCCTGCGCCAGGATATCTCCAACAGAGATCTCCGTATCTGGAGCGCCGGCTGCGCCACCGGCGAGGAACCGTATACCCTGGCGATGCTCATCGATGAGTTTTTCGGGACCGAAAAGAAAAGCTGGGACGCAAAAATACTGGCAACCGACATTTCGCTGAAGGCTCTGGAGGAGGCCAAGAAAGGCATGTACTCCAACAAGGATATCGCGCCGATCCCGGCCCACTGGAAGATGCAATATTTCAAAAAAATAGACACCGAATTCAGCACAGTCACCGATGCCGTTAAGGACGAGGTCCTGTTCAGACGCTTCAATTTGATGGACCAGTCGTTTGTGTTCAAGAAAAAATTTCATGTCATCTTCTGCAGAAACGTGATGATCTACTTTAATAATGAAACAAAGCACGAGCTTGTCAAAAAGTTCTACGACGTAACCGAAAAAGGCGGTTATTTGTTCATCGGCCATGCCGAATCGCTCAACCGCGAGCTGACACAGTATAAATTCATTATGCCTGCTGTCTACAGAAAAGAATAGAGGGGGCTAGTATTATGCCGCAGACAAAGAAAATACGCGTTCTCATCGTCGATGACAGCGCGCTGTTCAGGGGGGTCGTATCAAAGGGCATATCGGCCGATCCCGACATTATTGTCGTCGGCACGGCGGTAGACCCGTTCGACGCCAGAGACAAGATCGTCGAGACTGATCCGGATGTGATGATCTGCGACGTGGTGATGCCGAAGATGGACGGCATTGAATTCATCAGGAGACTCTTGCCGCAGTATCCGCTTCGCGTCGTCGTCGTCAGTTCGGTCAGTGCAACGGTCCTTGACGCCATGAACGCCGGCGCCGTCGATTTTGTCGCCAAGCCGGATGTGACAACGGGACGCACACAGGCCATGTTTCTATCAGAGCTTGTCGATACAGTCAAAATCGCGGCAGCCGCCAATATCCCGAAACAAAAAGCGTCGGCTCCCGAATCTGCCAAAAGCGTTCTGGCGACGAGCACGGCAGCAGCATCGACAAAAAGGGTCATTGCCATGGGCGCCTCGACAGGCGGCACGGAAGCGCTCTACAACATTCTGAGCGCGCTGCCCGTCAATTTACCGGGCATTGTGATCGTTCAGCATATCCCGCCCGTTTTTTCAACGCTGTTTGCCGAAAGGCTCGATAAATCGCTGCGCCTGCGCGTCAAGGAAGCGCAGACCGGCGACTACGTCGAAAGCGGACTTGTGCTTATCGCTCCCGGCGACAAGCATATGATCATTAAAAAACTCGGCGACAGGCTCAGGGTGGAGCTCTCTGCTGGCGAAAAGGTCAGCGGGCACTGCCCCTCAGTCGATGTCCTGTTCAAATCCGTTGCAACGGCTTGCGGAAAGGACGCCGTCGGCGTCATCCTCACCGGAATGGGCAGCGACGGCGCGAAAGGGCTGCTGGCCATGCGGCAGAGCGGCGCCAGAACGATCGGCC
>CAZJCH010000166.1:0-3148 GCA_964544005.1 uncultured Papillibacter sp. | reverse complement strand
AGGACGCGTCGACATCCGTTGTTTACGGCATGCCCAAGGTCGCGTATGACATCGGAGCCGTCGAAAAGCAGGCCCCCCTGGACGGCGTCGCCCAGGCCATCCTCAACGCCGTGACGGCATAGCAAAACAGCCGGAGAGTTGAAGGCGGCGCCGCAGACACGCGGTGCCGCCTTGTTATTTCCTCACCGACACGATATGCAGAAACCGTATCTTTTGATATGTATAGGTATTAAGCGGCCTGTTGTCACAATTGACGGAATGCGCGGCGATGAGAATATTGTCCGGTTTCGGCGGCTGTCCCGTTTTCACTACGACAGGTGTGTGCTGAAAGCGGCCGCCGTCAAAGGACAGCTGGATGATGTCCCCGGGCATGATATCCTCCAGCTTGACCTCCTTGGCGAAAGGCCCCGGCCCTTTGACGTTATGCACCAGGAAATCTCTCAGAAATTCAACGCCGGTCCAGCAAGGCGATTTATTGTTGGCGTTATAATAATACCAACCCTTATTTCTATTATGATTCATGACCCCCGCACCGGCAAAAATACACTGGGACGCGAAATTCGTACAATCTCCGCCCAGCTTTTCGTAGTTATAATAAGCGGGATTTCTGGCATAGGCCCACCTGTGGGCGTAGCTGACGGCGCTCCTGCGGTCATAGCCGGCGGATGCTCTCGGCATAAAAACCAATCCTTTACTGTTTCGTACCACATCATATGCCCGGCGTCGGCAGGTTGCACATTTGTCTTGTCTGGGCGGCTCAATTCGGTTAAAATAGAAGCATCTTTACGATTCGGAGGTGGCATCATGGACACGGCGCAAACGATATCCTCACATTTTTCCGCATGGAAGCATCTGTCCGCAGCCGAGCAGGAGGGCATGCTCGCCAACACGACGCTCATGCGATACCAGAAGGGGACGTGTATCCACAACGGCGAAAACGACTGCAAGGGCATGCTGATCGTCAAGAAAGGCACGATCCGCATCTATATGCTGTCGGAAAACGGAAAGGAGATCACGCTGTTCAGGTTAAGCGAGGGGGATCTTTGTATTCTCTCAGCCTCCTGCGTTCTGTCCGCCATCACCTTTGATGTCCATATCGACGCTGAGGAGGACTCGGAGTTGCTTTTTGTCAGCTCCTCTTACTTCCAGTCTCTCGTGGACAACAACATCCATGTGGAATGTTTTACATATAAGCTCATTGCCGACCGTTTTTCCGACGTCATGTGGACCATGCAGCAGATCCTGTTTATGAGCATGGACAAAAGGCTTGCCGTTTTCCTGTGGGATGAAATATCTAAAGCAGACGACGACACGGTGCATCTGACCCACGAGCAGGTTGCCAGAGACGTGGGCAGCGCCCGCGAGGTCGTCAGCCGGATGCTGAAATATTTCACGTCCGAGGGCATCGTAGAGCTCTCCAGGGGCGGTATCAAAGTCATTGACAAAAAGCGGCTTCGGAAGCTGGCCGAATAACGGAAATCGGACGGCCAATGGCCGTCCCTGCAAAATTAACGTTAAAACTCCGTGTAACCAAAAACAGCTATAAAAGTCCAAGGGGGGACAAAGCCCCCCCTCTACTTATTCCAGCATTTTCAGTATATCTTCCTTCGGCCTCACGCCGACCACCGTTTTGACGACCTTGCCGCCCTTAACGACGGCGAGTGTCGGTATGCTCATGACCTTGAAGGCCTGTGCCAGCTCCGGCTGCTCGTCGACATTTACCTTCCCCACCTTCGCGCTTATGACCTCGCTGGCCACCTCGTCAACGACGGGGGACACCATTCTGCACGGCCCGCACCAGGCTGCCCAGAAATCAAGAAGGACGGGCTTGTCAGAATTTATCACCTCAGATTCAAAATTATCCTTTGTTATCGTCAGTACCGACATGATGTTCGCTCCTTTGTTTTTTATATTCGAATTCTGTTGTTTCTTTATGAGTATATTATACCCGATCAGCACATGCTTTCTGTGAGAAAATCACATATGTGCCTCCGGTTTGACAAATTAATATGAATGTGCGGGCGGAACCATCAAATCTTGTGTAGTTTTTTTATTGATAAATCGCATTCATATGGTAATATGTTTATGGATTTAACTTGGTTATGATTCAGATTTTACATGTGTCTTTACGACACTGGGAGTGATGCCTTACGATATTCGGGCTTATTTTAGTGATCTTCCTTGTCTGTGCTTCCATCTTTGTCAACGGTTGGACAGACGCGCCGAACGCCATTGCCACCGTCGTCGCCACAAGAGTGCTCAGCCCCAAGGTTGCCGTTATCCTCGGCGCTGTTTTTAATTTTCTGGGCGTTATTTTAATGGGTACGGCCGTCGCCTCAACGACCGCCAGCATCGTCAATATCGGCATCGGCAAGGATGCGCTCATCACGCTCGGGGCGGCGCAGCTCTCCATTGTCGTCTGGTCGGTTTCAGCCTGGAAGTACGGTATACCGACCAGCGAAAGCCACGCGCTGATCGCCGGTCTTATGGGTGCAGGTATTTCTCTCAACGGCTGGGGCGCGTTCAACTGGGATTCGTTTCAGAAGGTTCTCATCGGCCTTGTGATATCCACGTTTGTCGGGTTCGCGCTCGGTTATCTGGCGACGAGGCTGACCGAGCTGATCTGCCGGAGCATGAACAGGCGCAAAACAGAGGGCTTCTTCTCGTTCGGTCAGATCGCCAGCGCGTCACTCATGGCGTTTTCACACGGCGCCCAGGACGGACAGAAATTCATGGGCGTCTTTTTTCTCGCCCTGTCGATCGGCGGCATCTACTCCTTCAACGCCGACGGCACGATGACGATACCCATTTGGATTATGATCGTATGCTCCGTTATCATGGCTGTCGGCACCTCCGTCGGCGGCTACAAGATCATCAAATCCCTCGGCATCGATATGGTGAAGCTTGAAAAATATCAGGGCTTTTCGGCCGAGGTCGTGGCTTCGGGCAGCATGATCGCCGCCACAGTGTTCGGAATCCCCATGAGCACGACGAACATGAAAGCCACTGCGATGATGGGTGCCGGCGCTTCCAGAAGCATCAGGGGTGTCAACTGGACAATTGCAAAGGACATGATCATCGCCTGGGTGCTGACATTTCCGGCCTGTCTCATTCTCGGATATGTCTCCGCCAGCATCTTCCGCTGGAT
>CAZJCH010000165.1:0-5919 GCA_964544005.1 uncultured Papillibacter sp. | reverse complement strand
ACCCTATTAATTTTGCTCGTGGTTATTGTGGTGTTTTTTGGGATGGTATCACCGAATGGCTCGTTTTTAAAAACCAGAAACATCAGAAGCATCCTTGACTCAATGACAGTATATACGCTTTTTGCAGTCGGCGGAAGCCTGGTCATAATAAGCGGCAAAATCGATCTGTCACCGAGCTACGTTGGCGCGGCATGCGGCGTTTTGCTTGCGAAGCTGCTGTTTGACGGCGTGCCGTGGTACCTTGTTGTGCCAGTATGCCTGCTTCTCGGCGCGGCGTTTGGCGTCTTAAACGCCGTACTCATCAACGAATTCAATATACAAAGCTTTATCGCCACCCTTACGACCGGAACATTTATCGCACAGGGGCTCGTCTATCTTATTCCGGCGGGAGTAACGTATCAAATTAAAGATCCTGTTGTCATACGGTACAGCACGGGGAAAATTTTCGACTTTATACCGATTACGATGATTATCTCGATTGCAATCATCTTGATTTTTGGAATCGTTCTGGCGAAAACAAGATTTGGCAGGAGCGTCTATCTCATCGGCGGCAACGCGAACGCTTCCCGACTTGCCGGCTTGAAGCCGAAGAGACTCTCCTACATCATATTTGCATACAGCGGCGCCCTTGGCGCGCTGGCCGGCATGCTCTACGCAGGACGGCTGAAATCAGGAAGCCTTGTCGGTACTGTCGACTACGGGTTCCCCGCCGTAACAGCGGCAATTCTCGGCGGCGTTTCGCTTGGCGGCGGTACAGGCAATATGCTGGGGTGCTTTTTGGGACTTCTTATAATAAACGGCTTCAACAACGGATTGCTGGTTATGGGCGTCAAGCCTTACTGGCAGACCGTGGCGTCGGGCGTTCTTCTTCTTATTGCACTGATGTTGGACTACTTCTCGACACGCGAGCGCAAGGTCAAGACGACGTAGAGCGATTAAGGAGGAATGGAAGCAATGATGAAAAACTTTCTGGTCAAAAAAATAGTAAGAAATAATAACTTCACATTAGTCCTGACGCTGTTCGTTGTCCTGGCTATGTTCCAGATAATCAACAACAACTACCTTTCTCTCGGAAACATAAGGAGCATCTTTAACCAGGCGTTTGTTATGGGAACGCTTTCTGTAGGCATAGGCTGCCTCTTAATTTGCGGAAAAGCGGACCTGTCCTCAGGCGCTGTCGGGATGATGGGCGGCCTTGTTGTAACATTCCTCATAAATTGGGGCGTCCCCTGGCCCCTTGCGCTGCTCATCACACTTTGTGCCGGCGCCTTTATGGGATCGCTCAATGCGTTTTTTACGAACGTACTGAATATCATGCCTTTTATAGCGACGCTGGGTGTGAGTACGGTATTGGCCGGACTTGGGCAAGTCTTTACAAACGCGCAGGATATCCCTGTTGATAATAAATCATTCTGGAGCCTCGGGACGACAAACTTTTTAAACCTTATCCCGCTGCCGTTCTTTATTACGATGATCCTTCTTTTCGCCTTCGGCATAATCCTGACAAGGACGCGGTTTGGACGGCAGGTTTATATGACGGGCGGAAACGCCAGCGCGGCGCGCCTTGCAGGCATAAACCCGAAAAAGGTATCCACGCTCCTTTATATCAACTGCGGCGTGATATCAAGTCTGGCAGGTATCCTGACAGCGGCCCGTATGCACATGGGGTCCCCGACAGCCGTTTTATCTTTTAACCTTGACGCTATTACCGTGGCTGTTCTTGGCGGCGTTTCGTTTGCGGGCGGCACCGGCAATATGTCGGGCGTGTTTGTCGGCATCTTACTTTTTAACAGCTTCAAAAACGGCCTTGTTATAGTCGGGCTTAACTCATATTTTCAGATTGTCGCCAGCGGCGTTCTTTTAATGGCCGCGCTGATACTCGACTTCTACCGTGAGAAGTCCAGGCTGAAGGCGCTCAGGACTCACAAAAAGCGGAATTGACTGCGCTATAAAATTTGATTGACAGGTCGCGCACTTCTTATGCCTTACTGGGTGACATTGAATTTTTTGGGACTGCGCAATAACGATTTTGAGATCACATTGATGACTGTCATCTCAGACTTTCGAAAAAGCTGGTTATGCTGCTTTACGGAGGCACATTTTTGTTTGTGTAAAACTCATAATTATGGTTATTAAATTACACACTGCAAGATACCCCCTGTAATCCATTGTGATTACAGGGGGCGTTTTATAGTCTCATGGTTTACAGCGTCTGTTCGCTTCTTGTGATGACATCCTCCTGGATCTCCGGGGACAGCTGCACAAAATATGCGCTGAAACCGCCAATGCGGACGATTAAATCCCGATGCTCCTGCGGCTTCACCTTTGCCTCTTTCAACTCTTCGGTATCTGTAATGTTGTACTGGATATGCGTCCCTCCGCCGGACATGAAGGCGTTCGTGAACATCATGAGCTTATCCCGGCTTTCGGGGCTTTGAAGCAGCGCCGAGGAAAATTTTTGATTGAGCACCTGCGCGTAGGAATCGTCAAACCCGGCTTTAAGGACGGAGCGGATAACGGCCGTCGGTCCCGCCGTATCGGCACCGCGCATCGGGGAGGCTGACCCATCGTTCAATGGCTCGAGCGCTTTTCGCCCGTTCGGCAGCGCGCCGACGCCGAGCCCGCCGTAATAGTGCCAGGCAAGGCCCTCGCGGGCGACCATGTAAGGTCTGAACGGCGTGTTGTCGTAGCTTGTGATGACGCCGGCGGAGAAGGCGCTGACCTCTTTAGCCAGCAGATCCACTTCGTCGATATCGTTTCCGAATTTCGGCTGTTTCAGGCACAGCTGACGGATCTCCTCGCCGCGTGAACCGGCAAAATTCGTATCGAGGGCGTCCATCAGCTCTTCCATTGTGAGCTTCTTCTCGTCAAATACGAGTTTTCTGACGGCAATCAGGGAATCGGCCACATCGATCACTGCCCTGTCGGAGATGCCGAACATGGCGTAATCGGGGTGGGGGACGAGCACGTCGCGCCCCAGGTCCATGCTGGCCTGCAGGCTCAGCGTCGACAGGAGGGGCAGGCGGAGATATTTGTGCTGTTCGTTTCTGGCGATGGCGGCCAGACGGAAAATCCTGTCGGTCACGAATTTGTGCTGGATTTTAAACGCCTCATAGAGCTGCTCAAACGTTTCAAAACGACTGGCGTCGCCCGTCTCGAGGCCGAGGCGCTTTCCTGTGACCGCAACGCCGTTGTGCAGCGCCAGATGCAGGATTGCGGCCAGATTGTACCCCGCTATGCCCTCGGCGCCGTAATGCTCGGCACGGGACGGCAGGCACGGGTAGACGCAGCCGAGCCCGCACCACTCGCAGGCCTCCTCATACGGGATACCATCCTCCGTGTAATGCCGGATCACGACCTCGTCGTTCTGGAAGAGGGGAATACCGCCTCGTGTCTTCAGATTTGTCTCAATTGCCTTCTTCATCAGCCAGTCCGGCATCTGGCGGTTCCAGCGGACGCCGACGGTGGGGGAGGACAGCTGTAAAAGCCCCACCAGATGCAGGAACAGGTAGCTCAGCTCGTTGGACGCGTCTTTTCCGCTCTGATCAAAACCGCCCAGCAGGATATTGTTAATGCCGAAGTTCACCTGGTGGGACTGGCGCTGGGACTCGTTCGTCACGAAGATCTGCGTCCCCCATCTGCCGATGAGCTCCGCCAGCAGCTCGGACGCCCTCTCCAGCGTGACCGTGCCGCTCTTAATGTCGTTCATAAAATAGTCGTAGAGATACTGATCGCCGCGGCCCCACTGGGCGTTGTTGTGCATGGGGTGCTCCAGCAGTTTGCAGACATTGACGATGGCCATGGACTGTAGCGCCTCGTGGAAGGTCCGTGCGGGCTGCTCGGGCACGCGCTCGCAGATCTCCGCGATGTTCAGCAGCTCGGCTTTTCGGGCGGTGTCCGGCTCGGAGGCGGCTTTTACTCTGGCGAGGGCGGCATACCGGTGCGCGTGATTAATGACAGCCCGGCAGACGATGACGGCGGACTGCCAGAAATAGAGCTTTGAAACGTCCGGGTCCTGCTGCTCTTTAAACGCGTCGATATGCGCCTGGGCTTCCCCGATGATGCTTCCGAGGCCTTCGCGCAGGAGCTTTCCCCACATCAGGACGGAGGTCGTCTGCCCGAAGATACCTGCGTCGATGGTCGGGTCCTTGATTTTGGCGTCCGTCACGTCCTTCGGCCATGTGCCGTAGACGGCGGACCAGGCCTTTGCCGTCATTTCCGGCGCCGTTTTCCCCTTGAACAGCCGCGCGCTTTCTCTGAGGACAGCGAGGCTCTCCCCGTCGATACCGGCGTCGGCATTCATCGTCAGGTTGATCTCGCCGACGTCATCCCACAGGTCGGGGATATAGTCGCCGCAGACGTCGATGGTGGTGCAGGTACCGATGACGCCGGGCGTCGGCCTGCCGACGATGACATCGAAATCGTGAATGGCGATGTCGATATTGTCCAAAACGTTTTTCAGGAGCGTGGCGCGCCGGAGCTGGATGTCCTCGCCCTCGGTCTCCCGCCAGGAGGCCGCTGTGTATTTTTCCCTGTCGGCATAAAGCTTCCAGGGGGCGGCGCGCATGGCCTGCTTCCAGGCCAGAATCCGGTCGGACAGCTGGACGCCGTCTATCTGCTGCAGGAGCTTATTATTAATGTCCATTTCTATATTCTCCTTCATTATCTGGATATTGTACAGTCCACTCCGCAGTCACAGTAACACCGCTTCACAGCCTCAAGCTGCTCCGGCGTCATCACCCTGACATCCTGCATCGGAACTGGCTTACCCAGCGCCTTATATTTGCTCTCGCCGAGCCTGTGGTACGGCATGAGCTGAATCCTGTGTTGTCCCGGCAGACCGAGAACAAATTTAGCGGTTGCTTCTATACTGCTGTCGTCGTTATTCACACCAGGGATCAGAGGGATGCGAAAGACGATATCCGCGCCCTTTTCCGCCGCCGTCGCGGCATTTTTCAGGATGACGTCGTTTGACTGCCCTGTCCAGTGCCGGTGGACCTCGGGGTCCAGATGCTTCAGGTCAAAGAGCAAATGGTCTAAAAGCGGCAGCACGTCCAAAAGGTTCTGCTCCGGCACACAGCCGCAGGTTTCCGCGCACGTGCCGATGCCGGCATCCTTGCACAGCTCAAACAGCTCCCTGACGAAAGCAGGCTGCAGCAGGGGCTCGCCGCCGGAAACAGTCACGCCGCCGTCGCCGGTGTCATAAAACATTTTGTCGCGGCGGACGATGTCAAAAACTTCATCGACGCTCATTTCGGCGCCGTACCGGACAAGCGCCTTATAGTCGCAGACCTCAACGCATTTCCCGCATCCGGTGCACCTCTCATAATCGATCCGATGGCACGCGGGATTTTCTGTCAGAGCGTTCTCCGGACAGACGGAAAAGCATTTGCGGCAACCGGCGCAGAGACCGGCGATAAACCCGATCTGAACAGCCGGGGAGATGCACTCCGGATTTGCGCACCAGCGGCAGCGCAGCGGGCAGCCCTTGAAAAATACCACTGTCCGGATTCCCGGCCCGTCGTGGATTGAAAAGCCCTGAATGTTGGTTATGACTGCCTTCATCACATCACCTCCGCCTCTTTGCTTATATCAAGCATATCACATCTGCCACTGTATGAATATACTGGTGAATCAGCTGAATTCAGGCAATTATTCGCCTGAATCAGGTGGTAGCATCATCCGCCGTCATGTAACAAAAGAAGTTAATAACAACCGGGCGTGATGACGGACCACCGGTTTCGGATGGTATGTTATCACGCCCACAAGGATTTCAGGAGCAGCGTTTTTGTGCTGTTACCTCCTGGTGCCCGATTTCCGCAGCAGCCGATTTCTGCTGCTTCTGACCGAAACATAGTCAAATATGAGTGCGACCAGGAGCAGAAGTCCGGACGCGACCGACTGCCAGGTGGCGGCGCT
>CAZJCH010000164.1:0-5970 GCA_964544005.1 uncultured Papillibacter sp. | reverse complement strand
CCTGCCGCCGCCACGGCATTCGTCAATAAAAGTGGCTGAGCCTTGATTTTTCCGGGCATCGTTCGTCCCTTCTAAAAATCATAATCGTCGAAGCTGAAATCGTCATCGAAGTAGTCATCGTCATTATAGTATGAATTGTTGCCGTAATACCCATAGCCGAAGAGGTCGCTGACCTCGTCCTCCAGATCGCTGATCAAGTCTGAGTCCCACTTATCCAGATTGACATAGCTTGGATTCGGTATCTTCGCCCCCTTCTCCGCGGTAATCGCCAGTTCAAGGCTGCCGGTACCCGAGCTGTCCATCAGATCGTCAAAGACAAGCTGGAAGCCGCCGTTTGAATATTTCAGATTGCCCTCGATCTCGTATTCGTCGCCGCCGGCGTCCAAGGACAGTATCAGCACCCCCGTCTTCTCGGTCCATACCGATTTGAGCGTAACCGAATCGGTATAGCCGCCGCTGGTGGTCTTGAGTTTAAGCCGGTTTGTCTGAACACCGGATTTGTTTTCCGAAGCCAGCGTCGCCTTCAGCTTGTATTCATACCCGTCATTGTCTGCGACTGTAATGCTTGCGGTGATATCATCTTTATCGGGGTTTTTGCCAAAATCGATGCTGAAATCAAAGCTTGCTTTCTCTCCGTCGATTTTTGGGGATCCGCTCAGCTGGAATCGGATAAGCTTATTCCCGCTGATATAGTAGGTCATATTGATTTTGCCCGAATATGCGTCCTTAAATGAATCAATCGCATCACGCAGATTATCGAGTATCGTATCATACAAAGTGTCGGCGTCGTCCTCTCCGGCAGTTTCATAATAGTCATAATTGTAGTTGCCGAACATGCCATACAGGGAACCGATACTCATATTGTTATTACTGAAATATGAGAGCAGATAATCGCGCAGCTCTTTATCCTTTGAAAACATATCGTACAAATCGCGCAGCAGTATATCCAAATCATCCTCGGTGATCTCTTTGGCGACGACCTTGCAGTTGATTGTTTCGCCGCCGACAGATAGCTGCTCCGACGATGTGGCAGGCTTCAGATCCTTGACAAACCTCTCTATCAGGTCGCCGTATTTCTCAAGTGTCACCCCAGCGGGATTCACGGCTGAGCGAAGGCTGTCGACGATGCCGGTAATGGTTTGAACCGTATAGTCGTCAAGCTCGGCGGCCTCGGCAAATTTCTTAATATCACTGTCATATGAATCAAATGTAATGCCGTAATACTTGTCATCGATCAGCGAGCTGTTTAAAGCGAGCCTTTTTCCGTTTAAGAGAGCCGTCAGATCAAGGTCTTCGCCGTTCATTGACAGATTTGCAGTAAGTCCGTAATTTTTTTTACCGGAATTGGACAATAATGATATGTCGCCCGATACGTCCGAACCGTATCCGGTGTCATACGAAAAAGACATCCCGATCGTACCGTTTTTTGCGCAATTACCTAAAACGCTGAAGATTTTCAGCGGAGAGCTATCGTTTCTTTTTTCGAGCAGTGAAAAGGTCGAATCGGCGGCGCGCTCGACAGCGTATGCCGGGTCAAGCGCCGCTCTGATGCTGTTCAGGCACAGCAGAGCGATGACAATAACAACAACCGCCGGAGCGACGATCATCCAGCGTTTTTTCAGAAATTGTACCAATCGGTTCTCCGGTGTTTTTATTTTCGGGCTGCTGCCCGTGTCCTGATACACCGGTTCTCCCTGGTCTAATGCAGCGCCGCATTGAAGACAAAATTTGCTTTCATCGCTGTTTGGCGCTCCGCAATTTCCGCAAAACATACTCAAATCTCCTCCTACTAAAAAACTATTTGCATACAAGTCAAATTATAAAGTCGAAAGGGATCAAACGCAAGACATATATAGTTAAATGAGGAAAGTAAATTTTAAGCAAAAAAATGATTGAAGCTATTCTTTTTCGTTAAATAATTTGATATAATATGACCATCCAGCAGGGAAAGAGGGGGATTACATTGGTTTCTCATGGGAAAGACATTAAAATTTTCGCGGGCAATGCCAATAAGGCCTTGGCCGAAAGCATCTGCCGCAACATTGGCATCCGGCTGGGAGATTCGAAAGTGACAAGCTTCTCCGACGGTGAAATATCCGTGTCGCTTTACGAATCCGTCAGAGGCTCGGATGTCTTTATCATTCAGCCCACATGCGGGCCCGTCAATGACCATCTTATGGAGCTCCTTATCATGGTGGACGCCTGCAAGAGGGCTTCGGCAGGCCGCATCACGGCGGTCATACCATATTTCGGATACGCGAGACAGGACAGAAAGGCGAAGGCCAGAGACCCTATATCCGCAAAGCTAGTGGCAAATCTGATCACCTCGGCGGGCGCCGACCGTGTTCTCACGATGGATTTGCATGCTTCGCAGATACAGGGTTTTTTTGATATCCCGGTCGACAATCTTTTAGGCAGCCCTCTTTTTGCCGAGTACTACATCAAGAAGTTCGGCGAGGGCTCCGAGGATGTTGTCGTCGTATCGCCGGACGTCGGGTCTGTTTCCAGGGCGCGCACCTTTGCACTGAAGATGGGCCTTGGCCTCGCGATCATCGACAAGCGCCGAGAAAAAGCGAACCAGTCCGAGGTCATGAACATCATCGGCGAAGTGCGGGAAAAGAACGTCATTCTGTACGACGACATGGTGGACACGGCAGGCAGCCTGTGCGGCGCGGCGAAGGCGCTTGTTGAAGTCGGCAAATGCAAGGATATCTATGCCTGCGCGACCCACGGCGTCCTGTCCGGCACGGCCGTCGACAAGATAAACGACAGCTATATCAGAGAGCTTGTATTCACAGACACAATTCCGTATCCGGGAGAGACCATCAGCCCAAAGATCAAATACCTCTCTTCAGCGCCGCTTTTTGCCGAGGCGATCGAGCGCGTTTATGAGGAAGTCTCGATATCAACACTTTTCAGATGATCATGATGATATAAGTCGGGTGGCGATATGTTTTTAAGGAAAAAACAAGGTCCGGCGGCCTGGATTGTCGTCTTTTTGGGAAATCCCGGCACGAAGTACAGCCTCACGCGTCATAATGTCGGCTTCATGACCGCCGGCGTTCTGGAGAAGACCGCCGGAGCGAGGATCGACCGTCTCAAATATAGAGCGCTGACATGCGTGTGCGAGCTCGGCGGCGAAAAGGTTTTTCTGATGAAGCCTCAGACCTACATGAATTTGAGCGGCGACGCCGTCTCCCAGGCCATGCGGTTTTATAAGCTTCCCCTTGATCGGATCATCGTCGTATCCGACGATGTGTCGCTCCCCGTCGGTAAAGTCAGGATACGGCGCGGCGGCTCCGCCGGCGGCCATAACGGCCTCAAAGATATTATTGACAAATGCGGCGGCGACGATTTCCCGCGGATTAAAATCGGCGTCGGCGCCCCGCCGCACCAGGACTATGATATGGCCGATTGGGTGCTCTCCGCCTTCTCGGGCAAGGAGGCCGAGGCCATTGAGGATGCCGTAAAAAGCGCGGCCGAAGCGGTGGAGATGATCATCAGCTCCGGCGTAGACAAAGCGATGAACACTTATAACTAAAATCATTATATGCACAAAAAGGCTGCCGCAGTTACGATGTGGCAGCCTTTTCCCGGTGTCATTTGTACGCGCAGAACCTGTGCTTTCCGATCGTAACGATCAGCGGACGCGACCAGATCCACGCGTTTGTCGCTGTCGCCGGGTTAAAGTAGTAAAGCGCGCCGCCTGAAGGATCCCAACCGTTCAAGGCGTCCTTGGCGGCCTTGTTCGCGCTGTCGGAAACAGGCTTATAAAACTGCCCGTCCTGAAGGCACGTAAACGCGCCCTTTTGATAAATAACGCCTGAGATGGAATGCGGGAACGACGGGTGCTTTGTCCTGTTGAGCACAACGGCTCCGACGGCGACCTGACCGGAATAAGGTTCGCCTCTGGCTTCCGCCGATATGAGCCGGGCGAGCAGATTGATATCGTTTGTTCTCGATGTCGCGGTGGTTCCCGTGTTGATACCGATGGCGGCAAGCGTCTTGTCGCCGGCGATGCCGTCAGGCGTCAGGCCGTTTTTTCGCTGAAAGAACTTCACGGCTTCTTCCGTCCGGCTGCCGTAGATGCCGTCGGCGCTGCCAAAATAATAGCCCCAGTTTTTGAGCCTTGTTTGTATCTGCGTCACAACAGAGCCGGTCGAGCCCCGTCTGTATGCGGCGGCCTCGGCCTCCTGGAAGCTCTGGATAAGCGATATGATCATGATATTAATCGCGAAAATAATAGCCAGGGACAGAACGAGCTTTCTTTTATTCTGCAAAGTAAAGACTCCTTTGAATAATAGTTGCCGTAAACATATTGTACGAAGGAGCCCGAACTGTTATGTATTGTAAATTTTGTCGAGAAACACTGTTATAATTAAAGTGAAAGCAAGGCTGCGGCGTGTTATGGCCGCAGCCTTGCTTTAAGCATAAGTTATGTCAAACTAAAATCAATACGACCGTGACGCCTGCTCCTCCCTGACGGCGGCGATAAACGCGTCCAGGCTCATCGCGCCCTGGTCGCCGCCGGAACGCTTGCGGACGGTGACGGTGGCGGTTTCGGCTTCCTTGTCGCCGAGCACCAGCATATACGGGATCTTCTGCATCTGCGCCTCGCGGATCTTATAACCAATCTTCTCGCTCCTGAAGTCGGTCTCGATTCGAAAGCCCTCTTCCTTGAGCTTTTCTGCCACCTGCTCGGCGTAGTCGCGGCAGCGGTCTGTAATCGGCATAACGATGGCCTGCACCGGCGCCAGCCAGAGCGGGAACGCGCCGGCAAAATGCTCTGTCAGGATGCCGATGAACCGCTCGAGAGAGCCGTACGCGACGGTATGGATCATGATGGGGCGGTGCTTTTGTCCGTCGGCGCCCGTATACTCCAGCTCAAACCGCTCAGGCATCTGGAAATCCAGTTGGATCGTGCCGCATTGCCACGTGCGCCCGATGGCGTCCTCCAGGTGGAAATCGATTTTCGGGCCGTAGAACGCGCCGTCTCCCGGATTCAGGACATACTCTTTCCCGTTTTTCTCGAGTACATTTTTAAGGATGCTTTCACTATAATCACGCATTTCGTCGGAACCGATGAAGTCGGATGGACATGTCGAAAGCTCAATGTGGTAGTTGAAGCCGAATAATTTATAAACGCTGTCGATTTTCGCCATGACGCCGAGGATTTCACTTTCAGCCTGCTCATCCGTCATGAAGATATGCGCATCGTCCTGAGTGAAGGCGCGCACGCGCATCAGGCCGTGCAGCGCGCCGGACAGCTCGTGGCGGTGAACAAGACCCAGCTCGCCGACGCGCATGGGCAGGTCCTTATAAGACCACATGCGCCGCTTGTACGACAGCATGCCGCCGGGGCAGTTCATCGGCTTGACGGCGTAATCGCATTCATCGATCTTCGTAAAGTACATGTTTTCCTTGTAGTGATCCCAGTGGCCGGAGCGATGCCAAAGCTCTTCATTTAGTATAATGGGCGTCTTGATCTCCTGGTAGCCGCACTTTTGGTGCAGCTCGCGCCAGTAGCGCTCCAGCTCGTTTCTGATGACCATGCCCTTCGGGAAGAAGAACGGGAAGCCGGGGCCCTCGTCAAACAGCGCGAAAAGATCCAGCTCGCGACCCAGCTTCCTGTGGTCGCGGCGTTTGGCCTCCTCGATGCGCTCCAGATAGGTGTCGAGCTCGTCTTTACTCATAAAGCAGGTGCCGTAGACCCGCTGCAGCATTTTGTTCTCCGAATTACCCCGCCAGTAAGCCCCGGTGACGTTTGTCAGCTTCATGGCGTTCGCCTTGACGCGGCTTGTATTGTCGAGGTGGGGGCCGGCGCAGAGGTCGGTGAACTCGCCCTGCTTGTAAAAGCTGATGACGGCGTTCTCCGGCAGGTCGCGGATCAGCTCGACCTTATAAGGCTCGCCGCGTTCCTCCATAAATTGAACCGCCTCGGCGCGTGGCAGCTCGAAACGCTCCAGCGGG
>CAZJCH010000163.1:0-5973 GCA_964544005.1 uncultured Papillibacter sp. | reverse complement strand
CATACCGCGATTTGTTTCTATTATCTGCAAATAGCTATGCAATATGGGTAAGCTATCATCGGAAGGGGATAGCAGCATATGCCGTTTAATATCGGCGAAAAGCCGGGCAAGGGATTGTATCAGTGCGTCTTCAGCGAGGACAGGGTGGAGCTCGGAAACGATAAGGATGCGCTGCCGGCGTGCCCGAATGTGGACTGCCTTATTGCGCATGAGACGAGATGGAAAAAAATAAAGCCTTAGGCTGGTGGAGTTCAACGCTTTATAACATATAATAGACGCCCGATTTACACGAAACCGGGCGTTTATTCATACGCGAAATACGTTGATTTTGCCCGGGGCGGCAGATACAATGAAGTTAAATAGAAAAAGGGGGATGCTTGTATGCCGGAACCGAATAAGTATTACCGTACGGGAGACGACTGGCTGGGTGAGCCGCCGGTTATTGATGAGAGCAAAATCGCCGAGACGTATACCGCCGATTTTATAGTCCTTGGCGGGGGCCACGCCGGGACACAGCTGGCCGTCAGGGGGGCGCAGCTGGGCCTTGATATGATTGTCATTGAATCTCAGGAGGAGGACAGACACCGCTATCTGGGCGAGGATCTGGGCGTCTGGAACTCCCAATGGGTGGCCGACAAGGGCTTTGGCCCTTACGATACGGGAGAGGTCATCTTTGAGTACATCAAGCGCTCCGCCGGCCGGGTTAATCCGGACATCGTCGCCTCCTATGTAAAAAATGCCGGGCGCATGTTCGACAACATGATCGGGATCGTCGATATGTACGGAGACGAGCGCGGCATTCTGAACTACGGCGGCGGCGACGACGGCACCGTCATCATCCAATGCCAGAAGGACTACGAGACGGGCACGACGCGGTACAACTACCCGATTGAGCTCAACGGCTTCAAGACGTGGGCGACGACCGTCCAGTTCATGGGCGAAATCACCCACACGCCCATCGAGCCCATCGCCATCCGCTCCACCATCACGATCTTTCAAAACTACGGTAAGCGCTTCAGCCGCGAAAACGGCGTCAAGTGGAACTTCGGCACGAAGGGCATCGTCCTGACGCAGAATGCAAACGGCGATGTGACCGGGATGCTCGCGCAAAGAAAAAAAGACGGAAAATACATCAGATATATCGCAGACAAGGCTGTCTGTGTGACGACGGGCGATTTTTCAGCCAACAAGGACATGTGCTGGGCGCTTCTGACGGAAAATTCCGAATGGGCCGAGCGGCTCGATCTTCCGAAAGCCCGACTCATGGGGCTCTCCGGGCGCGACGGTACCGGGCATAAAATGTGCTGCTGGGCTGGCGGACAGATCGAACCCAGCCCCCGTCCCACCGACCAGAACGGCGATTGCCCGAGGTCGCCCTGGGGACAAGTGCCCATGCTCTGGCTCAACGCCCTCGGGCGGCGGTATACGAACGAGGCCGCCGTCACCCTCTCTCTCGGCACGACGGCCCGCCAGCCCAAGGGGTTGCTGGCCGTCATTACGGATTCGCAGTACATGAAATCGATCTGCCTCGCCGGTGTCGAGCACGGCGGGCCCAATTACGGCCGGCCCTGTTATTACGACGAGCTGGAGGAGGACATGGCAAAGGTCGTTTCGGCGGGTCCCGCGGGTCATGGAGTCCGCTGCTGCACGGTCGTGGAGCGGATGCTGACGACCGTTTACGGTTCCAATGACCTGCGCGAGCTTCTCGGCTTCATTGGCTACGAGGGCGAGGCGCTTGAGACGGCGCTGAAAGCCATCGCGCGATATAACGACATGTGCTATGTGGAGCGGGATACCGATTTCGGCAAGGACTCGAAAACGCTTGTACCCATCGACAAGCCGCCGTTTTACGCCTGCGTGAGCATGAACGAACAGAAAAGCCACGCCAGGGTCGGCCTCAATACCCTTGCCGGCGTCATGACGGACATTGATTTCAACGTCCTCGACGCTGCGGGAAGCCCCATAAAAGGGTTGTATGTCGCCGGAAACACCTTGGGCCAGCGCTTCGGCATCAGCTATGTCACCCCCTGCGCCGGCAGCTCCATCGGCGCGGCCATGACGAACGGCTTTTACCTGGCGGAGGTCCTGGCCGGCTGTGCTTCGAGAGAATAAAGACCGGGAAGAATTGAGGATCTGCATGCGGAAATACGATACTGTCATCTTTGACCTGGACGGAACGCTCCTCGACACGCTTGAAGACCTGACGGACAGCGTCAATTACGCCATGGGGCTTTATGGATATCCGCCCAGGACGATCACGCAGATGCGGGATTTCGTCGGAAACGGCATCGCGCGGATGATGGAATTGTCGATCCCCGGCGGGGCCCAGGACCCGAACTTCGAAAAATGCCTTGAGCATTTCCGCAGCCATTACGCGTCGAACATGCGAAATAAGACGAAGCCATACGACGGCATCATGGAACTCCTCCGGAACCTGTCCGAAAAAGGTTTTAAAGCCGCTGTTGTTTCCAACAAATTCGACGCGGCCGTCAAGGCGCTGTGCGGAGACTATTTCGGCAGTTATGTCAGCGCGGCCATCGGCGAGTCGGAGCAGGTCTCAAAAAAGCCGGCGCCCGATGCCGTGTATGAGGCGCTAAAGGCGCTGAAGTCTTCACCAGACAGCGCCATATATGTCGGGGACTCCGAGGTCGACGCCAGAACCGCAAAAAACGCGCGCCTTCCCTTTGTCGGCGTCACCTGGGGCTTCCGCGGCCGGGACGTTCTGGAAAAAGAGGGCGCGCGGTTTATTATCGATCATCCCGCCGGGCTGCAGGGTATCCTCGAGGACGGCACATAACCTGTAGCGGCGAGGATACCCGGCATTATGTAAGGGAACATTATCGCGCATAAAACAGTCTAACTGCTTGTGTGACAATAAATACACAGGAGGTTTTGAATATGCAAAAAAAATGGATGCTTCTGACAGCGGGAATACTGCTGACGGCGCTCCTTGTCTCAGGCTGCAACAATAAGGACGCGGGCGGAGCCTCTCCGTCGAATTCGACTGCGCCGCCGACTGCGGGTGCCGGCACGGTGGAGCCGAGCACAGACCCGAGCGTCGAACCGAGCACGGGGCCGGAAACGACACCGGGCGATTCCGCCGCTTCGGAGGAAGAACAAAAGGCGATACTTGATATATTCCAGGCGCTGCTTAAGACGCCCGGCAATGAAAAAGCAGCGCTCGCCGAGATCAGGAAGGATATATCAAAACTGTCACCGGAAAATGCCAATCAGATGATCCTGTCCTTCGAGGCGTATCAGGAAAATGTCAGACCGTCGACTATTTTCAGTCAAGAGCTTGTCAACCTGATTCAGACCTCGGAAGAACCGTATAATGAAAAAACGCTGAATGACTTGTCTAAAATTACGAATGCCGACCTCAAGAATGCGCTGCAGGCGATATTCGACAGGGGGTATAAAATCATTGTCCCGGAGGGGACGTACGAGACCGTCATCGACTACGCTGTATATAAGGCTGCGGAAAAGTATGTCACACCGGATATTGCGGCTTATATCGGGATTATGGCGGCGGAATCCGGACAAAGGATGTCGGAGGACGCGGGGATTATCATCCCGATCGACGAGGTCTTTGCCCGGGCACTGGCGGCCGAAAGCTTTGTGACGGCATACCACGACTCCGTTAAATTTGACCAGGTGGAAAAGAAATATATGAACTATGTGGACGCCTATTTCTTCGGTCAGGACAATACGCCGGCGTTCGACTACTTCACAAAGAAGCTCAGCCAAGAATTTCTTGACAGCTATAAAAAAGCGGCGATAAGCGGCAAAGACAGCGCCATCGTGAAGGCCGTTGCCGATTATCTTGAAATTTTGGAAGAGAACGATTATAAGCTGACGGCCACCATCACGGATTACAGAAAGAACATGACAAACAGCCTCAAGAACACAGCTTCTTAGCCCTGCCTTGTTTAACAGCTTTTCAATCCCCGTTATAATTGACATATGAGATTATGGAAGGTGCGGCAATGGACAGCTGGAAAGCCCTGCTCAGGGGAGATCCGACGGCTTGGCTCCTGGAAAAGGAGAACCCATCGGTACGTTATTTTACTCTGAAGGATATATTGGACAAGCCGGAAGAGGACGCAGAAGTACAGTCTGCCAGACAGGAGATCATGAAAACGGGCGCGGTACCCGACCTCCTGACGAAACAGCGGGAGGCCGAATACCGTCAGACCTTCAAAAGCTTCTACACCAGCAAATACGAAGGGCTTGTCTGGTCGCTGATTATCCTCGCCGAACTTGGCGCCTCGGCCGACGAACAAGTCAAGGAAGAATGCGAATATATCCTCGATAATTCTCAGGAGCGTGAAGACGGCGGCTTCGCCATGCACGAGGCCGCCAAAACGGGAGGGGGGAGAAAAACCGAGGTTATTCCCTGCCTGACCGGAAACATGGTCTGGAGCCTTATTAAGCTTGGTTATCCGGACGACCCGAGGCTGCAAAGAGGAATCGATTGGATGACACGCTTTATGCGCTTCAATGACGGTGTTGAGGAAGAAGCGCAGGTCGAGCCGTATAACAGGTATGAGATGTGCTGGGGCCGGCATACCTGCCATATGGGCGTTGTCAAGGCACTCAAAGCTCTCGCCGTTGTTCCAGAAGCGCGAAGGACATCCGAAATCAGTTCGACGATACACAAATCGGTCGAATTCCTGCTTAAACACCGCGTATACAAGCGCAGTCACGATCCGGACAAGATATCAAAGCCCGGATGGCTGAAATTCGGCTTCCCGCTGATGTATCAGACAGATGTGCTCGAAATCCTCGACATCCTGACGGCGCTCGGTATCCATGACGGCCGAATGGAAGAAGCGGTCAGTGCTGTTCGTGCCAGGCAGGACGCAGAGGGCCGGTGGAAAATGGAAAACACATATGATCTTCTCGTTCCCGTAGAAGCAAAAGGCGCCGTCAGCAAGTGGATCACCCTGCGTGCGATGCGCGTCCTCAAACGATGGCAGAGCACTTGAAAAGGCGGGTGCATGTCATACAGTCGGCCGATTAACGAACCGAAAAACATACACATGACACGCGGGAGGTGCTGTTAAGCGCCCCCCGCTTTTCAGTCGATCCTATTATTCAATATGCGCCCGCAAAGCCTGTATCCCGCTCCGGATTTCTTCGGGCTCAAGATGGCCGTAGCCTAAGAGCAGCATGCTTTCACGCGTCCCTTTTTGGATACAGTGGGTCTCGACCGGCGTGATATAGATACCGTCCTGAAGGCAGCGCCTTCGGAATGCCCCGTCTATAAGCCCGGAAGCTGCAGGCTTGAAAATGAACGGCCCGCAAGACGCTGTCGCTGCGGTATATAAAACTCGAAAAAAATAAAGAATGCGGGGGCAGGAAAACTGCCTCTGCATTCTTTATAAGAAATCAGGATGCTGTTATACTTCCGAAATCAGTATCGCCGGTCGTTTCTCCGGGTCGAGCCACTTGAGGATTTTGAGCAGCGCGGCCTCCGGTACGGCGATACAGCCGGCCGTCGGCTTGCTGCCGCAGTGCAGAAAAACCGCCGAGCCCTTGCCGGGGATGCGTTCTGCCGTGTTATATTCGATCACGACGGCATACGCGTATTCCCGCGGATAATCAAAAAGGCGCTCGGCACTCTGCCACCCGGCATTTAGTGCCCCCTCAACCCATGTGTTGTAATGCGGGGATGCGGGGTCGTCTACCCAGCAGCTGTCTGCTGAGATTTTTCTGTAGACCATTTTTGTGTTGGGCCTGCCTTGGACGCCGAACGCGTGGCCAAGGCTGAAAAGCCCGGCCGGCGTACAGCCGTCCCCTTCCTTTTTTGACGCGCTTATCCCGTTTCTGCCCGTAAACCCTGCAATCACGCCAAGGGCTTCATTGAGCCGCCAGGCCGCGTTCTCTTTGTCATAGCAGTGCAGCTCGGCCGACCTATCGCGCGCGAGGACAAGGATCAGCTGCTCAGAATCAAGCTTATGAAACGCAAGA
>CAZJCH010000162.1:0-5995 GCA_964544005.1 uncultured Papillibacter sp. | reverse complement strand
TGTCAGCCTGAGCGTATTGTCGCTCATTCCTCCGCCCCCTTTTCGATCATTTCCCATACCTCGTCCGTATTCAGCTTTTTCAGATAACGGCGCTTATCCCCGTCTTGTTCGCTGAAGCGGCAGGCAGCTTTATAATCACAGAAAAGGCAGGCGTTGTCGTTCTCGTTTTTGAAATACGGCTCCGCGGCAATGCTCCCCTTTCGGACGCCGGCGGCAATCTGAAGGAGCATTTTGTCGATGTGCGACGACAGGCTGCCCAGCTGCTCCAGCGCCGCCAGGCTGTCGCCTGTGAGGGCTCCTTCTTTCGTGAGCCTGACTGGCAGGTATTTTTTATTGCCGCCGTGCTCCATGGCCTCGACAACGTGCGCCTCACTGAGTATGAGGCCGCTGCGTTTAAGCCGCTTCAGGCGGAGATCGCTTATGTCCGCATCCTCCGCGTTCCTGGACGCCGGAATGATCTCATCTCGCGCCGGAGCGTATAGAACGCCAGCCGGAACAATCTGCTTGTGATACTTCTCGGAACCGTTTTTATACAGCGCGAACAGGTAAATGAGCATTTGCATGTTCATGCCGTACCATACGTCAGACAAACGGAACGTTTTTTTACCCGTTTTATAGTCCACCACGCGCAGGTAGAGCTTTCCGTCGTTCTCCCAGCCGTCGACGCGGTCGACGAAGCCCTTGACCTTGAGCCTGGATGCCTCGTCGGCGATCAGATGCGGCGGGATATCTCCCGTGTCTGAAAACTCCAGCTCGAAATCGATGGGCGTGAAATCGGAATTCTGAAGCTCTCGCACCATATCCCGGACGACGAACGACGCGTCCCCCACCAGCCTATTGAAAAGGTAGATAAACCGGCTGGATTTATCCTTGAACTGACCCAGCACGTCCCTGACGTAAATGCCGACATATTGCTCCGTCAGCGTGCGGCAGCGCTCCTCGCTCACATTGTGAAAGCCGCCGCTTTCTCTGATGTCCCGCGTGACGTGTTCGAGTATGTAATGCATGAAGGTGCCGGCCGTCGGCGCGTCGAAGCCTGCCGGTTTCCGTGGTTTCGCGTTTAATCCGTACTGCAGGAAATATACAAACCGGCAGGAATAAAACTTGTCTACGCGGGATGCCGACATCGTGAGGTCATTTCCGTAAAGCTTTGCAGCCGCGTCGGCCGTCAGGCGCCCGCGGGATAAATCAGCCGCTTTCGCGACCTTTTTCAGCTTCTCCGACATCAACTCCGACGTATTGAAAAACTCGTATGCGACGGCGGCGTTTTTATTGTCCGGCTGATTTGGCGCTGTCGCCGCCAGCTCAAAGCACGGCCGGAGCGCGTCCTGCCTGAAATCGAAATCACCGCCTGTTACTTCAGTCAGCGTGAAAATTGCCTTCAGCCTTTTGACGATGAAGGACGGGCGTTTGTCGCCGCCGCCGACGCCTGTCTGCGGCCAGGAGACGATCAGCTTGTCTGTCGGAAGCGTGAGGGACGAATAAATGGAATTCAGTTCCCGGTACAATCTGTCCTCTGCCGTGCCGGACACGGCGACGCCAAGTTTTAAAAGCGCGCTGCGCTCTCCCGGGGAAAGAAGCCCTCCGGCGCTGCCGGTTTTGGGCAGCACGTCGTCCGTCGCGCCGATAACAATCAGGCATTTCAGATCACGGCGTCTCTGCCGCGACAGGTCCCCAAGCCCAACCCTGTCGAGCGACACCGGGATGGTGCCGATGGCATACTGTGACATAAGGAGCTTCCAGAGCCTCAGGAATTCAGCGTTGGAACATGCGGTATGACCCAATATGTCATTGAATTGATCCATTGCTTTGACAATGATATCCCAGAGCTGCCCGTATTCTTCGCCGCGCTGAATGTCACCGCTTTTAACGAATATGTCCGCCTTTTCCTCAATGCGTGCCGGCAGTCCGACAGCTTCCAGAAAACCATAGAGCGCTCTCAGCTTTTCACCGTACGTACCCGCCTGGCGCAGCGCCTTCCGGAACGCGGTGACAGGCCCTGTGACGGCACGCCGGAGCGCGTTGATGTATGTGAGCTTCTCTTCGCCGTCGCCGCTGAAGTCGCGCTCAAAGCCGGATGTTGGCAGACTCCAGTCCTCCTCACGGGTCCAGATGCCGCCTTTTAAATTCCACTGCAGGACATAATTTTCAAGCGCGTCGCAGTCTGACGGCTCAATGCCGGTCATACCGGTTTTCAGATAGCGGAATACAGACGCGTGATCCCAGCCGCCTGTGATGATTTCGAAGGCATATTCAATGAGCGCGACGGGCGGCTTTTGATTGACTGCGCTTTTTTTATTGATGTAGACAGGTATATCATATTTTTCGAAGATATTTTCAGCAATCGGCCCGTACGAATCAAAGTCGCAGGCTGAGACGGCAATGTCTCGGTATCTGTAACCGGAACGGATGAGCTCAAGGACCTTTGAAGCGGCGTATTCGCACTCCGTCGCCACAGTCGCAGCCTTATGGACCTCGACGGCGGCACCGTCCTCAAAGCGCGCGTCGCTATATAGAAAAAGCTCTTTTTCCAAATACTTAAGCGCTGGCGCTTTTCCGCCGGTTTCGGCCTTCTTTTCAACGATTGCCGTCGATATACCTGTATCCTCCGCCAGGCGCCGGAGATACAGCGCCGTTTTTCGTGATGGCTCGAACAGCTCTTCTCCGCCCTCCAAGCCATCAAACGCGATACTGTCGCATGTCAGGCAGACGGTGAGATCGGCGTTCATCCGGAGGAGCTCTTCAATGACGCGCGTCTCCTGTGCCGTGAAATCCGAAAACCCGTCAATATAGACGTGTCCCCCTTTAAAAATCGAGCATTCTCCCATCACCTGGACAAGACGGCTGAGCCTGTCGTCAGGGTTTGAGGATTCATTATCGAATAAGCTGTCGTACGCGCCGGTGATCAGTGAAAGGTCATAAAGCTTTTCTTTCAGAGGGCTTTTTGCCAGAGCGGCTGCGGATTCCAGGCTGCCCGGCGTGATACAGGCGCTCTTGAATTCTTTTGAAATTGAGACAAGCTGCTTTAGAAAGTCCTCTTTCTGTTCTGTTTTGCCGTAGAGCTGAAGCTTTCCGGCTACTGCGCCGAGGGCTCTGCTCATTAAAAGCAACCGCCCGCCGTCATCCAGGAGCTTTGAGGCCGAGCCGCCTGTTTCGGCGAATACCCTGCTGCATAAACGGGAAAAGCTTAAGACCTCCCCGTGGAGGCTTAAGCTGTCGCCGCATATTCTTAAAAGCTGCCGTTCGGCGTCATGCGAATACTGCTCGGGGACGATATAGAGCAAGTGCGTCCTGCCGAGAGCCGCTTTCTCCTTAAAATCGTCCATAATGTATGATGTTTTACCCGTTCCGGCGCGTCCCAGCACAAGGGTCAGCATATGTTTACCTCATATTAGTATATTTATTTGCATTATAACAAGTATTATGACATTTTTCTTGACAATTTGTAATGTAATTGAGAATTATCTTGTAAAATTATGTCCTATACTGTAAATTGGTCATAAAATAGAATTCAATCTACTAGGAGCAGCTATGTATACTATCCTGAAGCGGTTTCTCGCTGCGGCAGTTTTTATTGCACTCACTTTCGGCATCGCCGGATGCGGTGTTAAGATAAAGTACGCCGACGAGGCTATGACACCGCCTATCGTAAGTTCCCCGGATTTGACGCCTTCAGCATCTCCCGCCGGGCCATCGGAAGATGCATCACCGTCCCTATCTCCTTCCCCCGAGGAATCGCCCTCGCCTTCACCGTCGCCTTCGGGCCCGCCGGTGACGCTTGTGCCGTATGACGGCATTGTCGAGCATATTTTTTTCCATCCGGTGGTGGCCTACCCGGAGCTTGCCTTTGACGGTGACAGCAAAGCGAAGGGTATCGACCAAAATATGGTGACCGTCAGCGAGTATAACAAGATGCTGCAGAGCATCTATGACAACGATTACATCCTTGTGAACATGAACGATGTCTGGACGGAATACACAGACGATTCCGGCGTCGCGCGTATGAAGAAATCGACCCTCATGGTCCCGGAGGGCAAAAAGCCGCTGATTATCTCGTATGACGACACGAATTACTATAATTACATGTATACAAACGGCTTTACACATAAGCTAGTTATCAGGGACGGCGAAATCTGGAGCTATGGACTTGACCCGCAGGGCAAAGAGGTTTATTCCCAGGATCTCGATGCCATTACGATCCTTGACAAATTTGTCGAGGCGCATCCCGACTTTTCTTTAAACGGCGCGAAGGGCTGCCTCTGCCTCACCGGTTACGAGGGTATTCTCGGATATCGTACGATGACGGACACCCACGGTATGACGGCGGATATGGAAGAAAAACGCCAAAGTGAAATGACGGCCGTCAAGCCGATCGTTGCGATGCTGAAGGAGACCGGCTGGTATTTCGGGTCGCACTCCTGGGGTCACATCAATTTGTCGAGCGCGGGTATGTCTTCCGTTAAGGCCGACACGGAGCGCTGGATGAATGAGGTCGGCGCACTTGTAGGCCCGACAAAGCTGTTCTTCTACCCGTTCGGCGCGCGGCCGGACGGCGATGATGTCCAGACGACGGGGCCGATATTCAAGTATCTGCAGGGGCTGGGTTTCCGCGTCTTTGCCTCCGTCGGGATTGAGTCGTATTCAAAAATCAAGACGGACATCTGCGCCGTTATCTGCGACAGGATGCACCCGGACGGCACGACACTGCGCAAACAGCGCGACAGGTATCTCAAGTTCTACGACGCAAAGCTCGTCTTTGACAACGCGCGGCCCGATTACGGCGTCGACTGGTAAACGACAAAAATAAGCGACGGGCGGCCTTTTGTGGGCCGCCCGCGTTTTTTACTCCTACAGCCCGTCGGGGAAGCTTGTGAAAGCCCTCGGCTCATTGAGGGGGAGCGGGCCTTCGCCGGCTTGGATGGATTTCAGGAGCCATGCCATGTTATTGCCGAGTGTCCGCATCGTTTGCAGGCCTTCCAGGTCCTTCCTGACATCATCAGGTTCAAAGCCGTGGACGGAATTCCAATACTGGGAAGACACGACGGGCATCTGAGAGATTGTGAAATATTTATTGATTCTGTCGAACGCCGAACTTGCCCCGCCGCGGCGGCAGCTGACAACGGCCGCGCCGGGTTTATACGCAAGCTTTTGTCCGCTTGAAAAGAATATGCGGTCGAGCAGCGCGCAGAGCGATCCGTTCGCTCCCGCATAATAGACAGGTGACCCGATGACGATGCCGTCGGCCTCAAGGCAAAGCTCAAGCAGCGCGTTATAGGTTTCGTCGTTCAGTACGCAGCGACCCAGCTCAAAGCACTTGTTGCAGGCGGTGCAGCCGTAGACCGGTTTTGTCCCGATATGGTAGATCTGTGTTTCGACGCCGTTAGATTCGAGCGCCCGCGCCACCTCCAACAGCGCAGTGTATGTACAGCCTTCTTTATGCGGACTTCCGTTGATGAGCAGTACTTTCATTTATGATCAATCCTTTCGGTTATATTAGAAACATTTTTCTGCAATAGCAGTCAGCCCCTCTTCCGTCAGCCTGTAAACCTTTGTGCAAACCCCGGTGATATATTTCCTGTCGTGGGAGATGCTGATAATAGCGCCGCCATAGGATTTCAGGACGTCACGGATCACCGGGTTGGACATGGGGCTGAAATTGCGCGTCGGTTCGTCCAGGAGCAAAACATTGCAGCCGTCCAGGATCATTTTGAGGAAAAGCAGCTTCGCCTTCTGACCGCCCGACAGCTCCGAAATCGTGTGTTCCATCTCGTCCGCTGTGTATTTCACGCTGCCGAGAAATGTCCGGATCCTTGTCGTCTCGGTTTTATCTCCGCTGTGCGCCAAAAAACAAACCGGTGTCTCCGACAGATCGAGGAGCTCCTCATAAATCTGAGGCATGTAAGCGCACTTGATATCGTGTCTGGGCAGAAGCTCTTCATAAATCTTTCGCAGCAGCGTCGTTTTACCTGCGCCGTTTCTGCCGATGACACATATT
>CAZJCH010000161.1:0-6011 GCA_964544005.1 uncultured Papillibacter sp. | reverse complement strand
CCACGGGTGGCAGGAGCAGAAAAACGATATAACAGTTGCCGCGGTCATGCAGAAAGCGCTCTCAAGGATCTGCGGCCACCCGGTGAAGATTATAGGCTGCGGGAGGACGGATGCCGGCGTGCACGCGCTCCGATACTGCGCCAATTTCAGGACAGACTCGAGAATACCGGCCGACAGGCTGCCGCTGGCTTTAAACGCCCTGCTACCGACTGATATCGCCGCCATTGCGGCAATTGACGCCGAAGAGGAGTTCAACGCCATCCTGTCGTGCGTTAAAAAGGAATATACTTACAAAATATTCAACGCGCGTATGCGCGACCCGTTTTATGCCAACAGGGCATATTTTTATCCCGTCCCGCTGGATCTGGGAGCGATGACGCAGGCTGCGGCGCATTTTGTAGGGACGCATGATTTTATGGCGGTCCGCTCAGTCGGAACTCAAACAAAGACGACCGTACGGACGGTGTACTGGTATAATGTCGGCAGAAACGGCTCTCTGGTCGAGCTGCGCGTTTGCGCCGACGGCTTCCTTTATAATATGGCGCGCGCGATGGCCGGCACACTTCTATATGTTTCCGAAGGTAAGATTGAAGCAGATGGAATTTCGCGGCTCCTGGAGACAAAGGACAGACGGCTCGGCGGCCCGACGGTTCCGCCCTGCGGCTTATATCTGACCCGCATCTGGTACAACGGGCCGGTTGGAAAAATGATGGAAGAAGATTAGTTGAGGCGCCCTCTTTTTTGTTATATTTTGTAATACATTAAAGTATCTTTTTATCAGAAATAATGATAGACTCATAGTATATGGAATCAACGGCTTTCAACAAAAGAATACCTTCAAAGGCGGGCTTTTATGACGAATGTCTATAAGCTGAAGAAGAAAAAAAAGAACCTCAAGCTGCTGAAAGCGGCTGTTTCAGTCCTGATGCTTGCCGTCATTTCTGTAATCGCCGCAGTGCTGATTACAAACAACGGCAAATTGAATATTGAAGGCGTCAAGCGGCTTTTTGACGGCAGCGGCGATAAAGCTGAAGCGGAAGAGTTCTCATATAATGCGGGTTTCAAAACGGTATTTGCCGAAATGGGCGGCGGCCTGGCGGTCTGTTCAGGCAGCGGTATTCAGGTTTACGATGTCGGCGCGAAAAAGGTGTTCAGCGAAGCTTTTGAGATGAAAAAACCGACGGTATATTCAAACGGCACAATATCCGCCGCATATGATCTGGGAGGGAACGTTCTTAAACTATTCGATGTGTACGGCGTCACAAACAGCATCACGACCGAGGAGAAAATCATCTCCGCGTCACTTAATGATAAAGGCTGGCTGGTCATAAGCACAGAGAAAAGCGGGGGATTTAAAAGCCGCGTCACCGTTTATGATAATACTGTCAATACGCGCTTTTATTGGGACTCCGCCGATGGCTACATTCTTTCGGCAGCAATTTCGCCGGATAACAAGGGCCTGGCCGTACTCACTCTGACAGATAAGGGAAGCAGGATTGTTTTTTTGTCGCTGGACAGTGAGATTGAAAAAGGCGCCTGTACGATTTCCGGGGAGCTTGCTCTGGAGATCAGGTATTTGGAAGACGGTCGGGTGCTCGCGGTAGGCCGTGACGCGCTTCGGATTGTCAAACCGGACGGCAGTTGTGAAAACATAAGCAATTATGCCGATAAGTACCTGACCGGCTTTTCCGTCGACGGTGATGACTATGTTGCGCTTTCGCTGAATGATTATATGGTCGGAGACCATGGGCGCGTTTTGACAGTCGACCATAAGGGTAAGCTGCTCGGGTCGGTTGAAACCGACAGTAAAATATTGTCAGTATCGGCAAAGGGTGATTATCTGTCCGTTCTTTTCAGCGATCGTCTTGTGATATATGACAGGAATATGAAAGAATGCGCGCATTTTAACAATACTGCGGGGGCGGAGCAGACCATTATGCGCGCAGGCGGTAAGGCGTTTTTGATCACGACGCATTCAGCGTCCGTCTGCAGCATCCCTGCGTCATAGAAGCCTTCGAATGAAGTCTGAGGCTTGTTACAGAGGAGTGTGAAACAGTGAGTATCCTGATTGATATAGCCCTTGTCTTAATTGTTGCCTTTTTGACCTGGCGAGGCTTTGCGAACGGTTTCGTCAGGGGTATTTTCGGGATTCTCGCAATCATCGTCGCTATATATGGCGCGAACCTTGTCGCGAAAGCATTTGCCGATGATTTTACTGGCATGCTGGAGCCATTTGTCAGCGGTATTGTCGAAAAGGCCTATAGCGATGTCATGGCCGGCGACGAGGAGAGCCAGGATGACGTGCAAACGGATGATGACACAGAGAACGAAATGGATGACGCAAGCAGTACGCCGGAAAGCATTGCAGTTGATGAAAAGCCGCGGAGCGTCTATGATGCGAGTTTTCAGACTTTACGGAAAATGGGGATATCGGAAGGCGCGGCCAGGCAGATTGCCGAGAAGGTCGGGGGTACGATAGACACCGTCGGGTATTCGATGTCATCGAATCTGACCGATATGTTGTGCAGCGCTCTGGCATATATTGCCGTTTTTGCTGTCGCGTTCATCCTTATCGCTATAATTTTTGCTGTTATTGGGAATATATTTAACTTGGCCTTTTCAATTCCCGGGATACAAAGCATTGACAAAATAATCGGCTTGGCTCTGGGATTGGTCAAGGGTTTGCTTATCGTGCTTACTCTTGCGGTCATCGTCAGGTATTTTGGAGTTTTTGCTCCCGAAACGATTGAAAGAACAACTGTATTAAAGTACATACTCAATATGAACCCGTTGGCAAATATTCTTGGAATCTGAAAAGTATAGAGCGGTAGGTGGTATCAATGAAAAATGTCCCGAACATTCTGTCTTCAATAAGAATATGCCTCGTTCCCATTTTCGTGCTGGCATATTTCTGTGAGACGGGAAGCGTGAAGATATATGCGGCAGCTGTATACGCGACAGCGTCAATCACTGATTTTCTGGACGGATATATTGCCAGAAAGTACAGTCTTATATCAAACCTGGGAAAAATTCTTGACCCCCTGGGCGACAAGCTAATGACTTTAGCCGTTCTGGCCTGTATCACAATCGACGGCGTCATCCCAATCTGGGTCATTCTGGCGGCGTTCATCAAGGAATTGCTCATGCTTGTCGGGGGTGTGATCATCCGTAAAAGGGAAGGCGGCGAATTTCCGTCGTCGAACATTATTGGGAAGACTTCCACTGTTGTATTTTTTGTCGTATGTGTTACACTGATGTTATTTAGAAATATTTCTCTCGATGTAAAGCTGCTCATGATATCCGCCGCTGTCATTCTGATGGTGATAGCGCTTATCAGTTATATCAGGACATTTATGTCTGTCATAAAAAAGACCGACGGGTTTAAGAAAAAACTTCAATAGCCGGGTATGCTCCGGCACAACAAGCTGATTGATGAGGTAATCCAGATGCGACCAACGATTTGTGCAAGATGTAAAAAAAATCCCGCTGTCATATTTATAACAAAAATTGAAAACGGTGAATCGACTAATGAGGGCCTTTGCCTTAAATGCGCCAAGGATCTCAATATCAAGCCGGTTGAAGATATTATCAGGAAGATGGGACTGACCGACGAGGATCTCGAAAGCCTGACGGATGAAATGATGGAGGCGATGGGTGGGGCTGAGAGCCTGGCCGAGACGGAAAGTGTTGAGGATGAAGGAAAAACGGCGACTTTCCCGTTTTTAAACAGGCTTTTCGGCGGACCTGACGAGACACCCTCCCAGAGCGAATTTCCGCGCCCCGGCCGTGAACCGAAGGAGAAGGACCAGAGCGGGCAGGGCGCTAAAAAGCGCAAGTATCTGGAGAGCTACTGCCTATCCCTGACGCAGCGCGCTCGTGAGGGCAAGCTCGACAGGATGATCGGCAGAGCAGTCGAGACGGAGCGCGTGATTCAGATACTCAACAGAAGGCAGAAAAACAACCCCTGCCTGATTGGTGAGCCCGGTGTCGGTAAGACGGCGATAGCCGAGGGCTTGGCGCAACGCATTGTCGACGGCACAGTGCCTTACAAGCTCCGTGAGAAAGAGGTCTTCCTGCTTGATCTGACGGCGCTCGTTGCCGGCACCCAATTCAGGGGCCAGTTCGAAAGCCGCATGAAGGGACTTATCGAGGAAATAAAGCAATTACACAACATCATCCTAGTCATTGACGAGGTGCACAATCTGGTGGGCGCGGGGGACGCCGAAGGCTCCATGAATGCGGCCAACATTCTGAAGCCCGCGCTTTCACGCGGCGAGATTCAGGTGATCGGTGCGACGACCTTTACGGAATACAGAAAGCATATTGAAAAGGACTCGGCCCTGGAGCGCCGGTTCCAACCGGTGACGGTCAACGAGCCGTCGATTGCGGAGTCGGTTGATATTATCAAGGGCATCAAGCACTATTATGAGAATTTCCACGGTGTGAAAATTTCCGATGAAATGGCACGTCAGGCGGTGCTTCTGTCCGAACGTTATATCACAGACCGCTTTTTACCGGATAAGGCCATTGACCTGATCGACGAGGCGAGCTCCGACATGAATCTGAAGAGCGAAAAAATCGCCCGTATGGATATTATTCGCAAGGAAAAGGCCGATCTGATGAAAGAACGCGAGCTCCTGCTGTCAACAGCTGTCAGCGGCGATGATTACGCGCGCCTGGCGGCCATCAGAAGCCGCGATATTCAAGTGACGGATGAGATTCAGCGCCTTGAAAAGGAAGGCGCGCCTGAACTCACCATTGACAATCTGGCCCGTGTGATCGAGCTTTGGACGAAAATACCGGCGTCAAGCATCCGCGAGGATGAATACAAGCGCCTTTCCGAGCTTGACAAGCGCCTGAAGACGCGTCTCATCGGACAGGACGAGGCGGTCGACACCGTCTGCGCCGCTATTCGGCGGAACCGCGTCGGCATTTCGGCGAAGCACAAGCCGGTTTCCTTTATCTTCATTGGATCGACCGGCGTCGGAAAAACCGAGCTCGTCAAGCGCCTGGCGGAGGATCTTTTCGATTCGCCCGAGGCTCTTATCCGGCTGGACATGTCGGAATTCATGGAGAAGCACACAGTGTCCCGCATCATCGGCTCCCCACCGGGTTATGTGGGTTACGACGAAGCCGGCCAGCTGACGGAAAAGATCCGACGCAAGCCGTACAGCGTCATTTTGTTCGATGAAATCGAAAAAGCGCACCCCGATGTCATGAATATCCTGCTGCAGATCCTTGATGACGGGCGCATTACCGACGCGCACGGCCGTACCATCAATTTTGAAAACACCGTCATCATCATGACGACGAATGCCGGTTCCGACAAAAAGGACGGTGCTGTCGGGTTCAACCGTTCCATCAACGAACAGGGGAAAGAAAAGGCCATCAAAGCGCTGAACGACTTCCTGAGGCCCGAGTTTATTAATCGTGTCGACGAGCTCGTCTATTTCAATCGTCTTTCCGAGGAGGATTTCAAGAAAATCGCCCGGCTCATGCTGGATGAGCTCAGTGTATCCATGGCTGACAAAGAAATGAAGCTTGTCTATGACGACAGCCTGATCGATTACCTGACAAAAAAATCCTTCTCCATCACGTACGGCGCCAGAAACCTTCGCCGCTTGATCCAGACAGAGATAGAAGACAGGATCGCTTCCGAAATTATAACCAATTATGCCCGCCAGATGAAGCAAATCGGCTTAACGGCTGTTGACGGTGAGATACGGATATTAGCGGCGTGACAAAATTATCTCCGCAAGTTGACAATATAAATTTGTGTCATGTGTCTAAGCGGTTTTCATTATTATATGAACGCAAAGGCATATGACACGATTTCTGTAAGCCGGGCATAAAAGCATGGCAGTTTTCTTACCTGATGGGAGGATTTGCCGATTGAGTTGTCAATGATAGACAGGACACACCGTACTTAAGCAGCTTTCTGACGCTGATAAATCTGAGCGGGAGCGAGATTGCCAAGAAGTTTTGTCAACTCTTAAAAAGTGACAAAGTAA
>CAZJCH010000160.1:0-6018 GCA_964544005.1 uncultured Papillibacter sp. | reverse complement strand
TGGGCGATGACCATCTGGGGCAGGCGCTTTTCGGGGACAAGCTCAAAGACATTCAGGCCCGACGTGTTCGACGCGATGATGCAATCGTCGGCGACGTACTTGTCGACCTCCTGGAAAAGGTCGATCTTCGCCTGCTTGTTCTCGACGATCGTCTCCTGGATGAACTGCGCGCCCTTGACGCACTCTTCGACCGTCAGCGCGAAGCTGACGCGCGCGTATGTCTCCTCCAGCTTGCCGGCCGGAAGGAGGTTCTCTTCAACGAATGTCTGAAGGCTTTTGTAGAGCGTTTCCTTCGCCTTTTCGCGTGTCTCTTCTCTCCTGGTCCACATGGTGACCTGATAGCCGCCCATAGCGAACATCTGCGCGATGCCCGGGCCCATCGTACCGGCGCCGAGGACTGCGATTTTCTTGATATCGTTTATTGATTTCATTTACATACCCTCTTTTTATTATTTCGCCCCACAAGAGACTTGTGAGGCGAAAATGATTCAGCAATGCTTAGAAGGTGCCTTCTTCCCATGCAACAAGCCTGACAAAGCCGCCGTCGGCCATCTCGCAGCGGAACGGGAACGCGGCGATGACCATGCGCTTGCCGGTGCAGTCGTCGATATCGCCGCCGGCGTTCTCGACAGTGCAGCAGCCCGCCTGCATGAAGAGCCTGTGGCAGGGCTCGTAATCCGGGAATTCCACCGTGGGGTCCTTGCCGGTCGCTTTGCGGTAAGCGGCGTCAAGCCACGGCATCTGCTCCTTGAGCGGGTGGTGCCACAGTGGGGCATCCGTTGCGCCCCAGGTACCGGATATGCCCTTAACCTTCTTCTCGTGGATGAGCCAATTGGCGACCTCGGGACCCATACCGGGATAGTAATTATAATACTTGTCGTTATTCTTTCTCCAGTAGTGCTGGAAGCCTGTATTGACGACGACCCAGTCATTGGGGCGAATCTCAAGGCCGTCTTTTTTGCACGCCTTCTCAAAGTGCTCGGGCTTCAGCTCGACCCAGAGGCCATCCTCAAAGCCGGTCTTCCATTTTGCTTCAAACTCGTCCCTCAGATAGCGCATGTCAAGGATAACGCCGGTGCCGATGCAGTACTCTAGGGGGATCTCGTTCAGGGAGTAGCCGTTTCTCTCGCGGTCCACTTCCTCCTCGTGGAGCACGTGGTTCGGCGCGTCCATATGCGTGCCGGCGTGCAGTGTGCCGGTGTACGTCATGGTGCGCTTATGGAAGCGTCCGAGATACTGTCCGCGCGGGAAAATAAGATCCTGGCGGGGGCCGGGGAAGGGCCACAGCGGCGTATCAACGCCCCACGGATTCGACAGGTCGTAAATCTTCGTCATTTTTGTTCTGTCAAGATACATTCTGCTCTTGTCGAGCGGCATATAGGCCATATGAAAACCTCCAATAATTATTGTTATTTATACTTCCGAAATTATATACCTATTATGATTGTAAACCTTGGAATCATCCCAAAGTCAAGGGAATTTCTATATTTTATTGGACTTTCCTTTAAAACCAGATATAATATGTTCAGGAATCACGCTTTTAGACGTCGGTCACGTTCGCTGCCGTAATTTCTCACAAATTTATGATGACAAGGGGGTCCGGTCCGTGCGTTATAAAATCGGTGATGTTGCGAGAATTCTGGGGATTTCGCCCGACCTGATCCGTTATTACGAGGAAAAGGGCGTCGTCACGCCGCAGAAGGACCCGTATAACAATTACAGATATTACGATACCTGGGACATTAACTTTCTTATCGACTGCCTGTGGTTTAAAAACTTCGGTTTTGGGATCGAGCAGGTGTCGCATATCGTCTCGCAGAATACATATGACGAGCTGCTGACGAATCTGTCAGCGCGCGGCGACGAGATTTTCGCCAATATCCATTACCAGGAGCTTCTTTTACACCGCATCCGGAAATATTACGAAATTTTAGAAGAACTGCCCGGCTATATCGGCAAATGCGATATCCGGCGCAGCGCCGAGTTTGTCCGGTACTTGAACCGCTACAACACGATGTATGACAACGATACCGAGCTTCAGACGCTTTCCCGCCAGTGGCTCAAATATATGCCCTTCTCGCGCCGCTATTTTGAGGTGCCGGAGGACGGGCTCATGGGCGAGGGTGACGATTATGCGTGGGGCTTTTCCATGGGTATGCGGTATGTGAGAGAATTCAGCCTCGAGGTCAAGCCGCCCGTCACGCATTTTCCGTCGCGGCTGTGCGTCCATTCGGCGTTTACCAGCACCGGCAAGGATAAGTTCACGGCGCGCCACCTCGATTTCCTCACCGACTACACCGAGAAAAACAACCTCAAGGTCGCCGGCTGCGCATTCGGCAACCTCGCCTGCAGCGTCATCGATAAAGGCGAAATCACCGGCTTCTTCGAAGTCTGGCTCCCGATCGAAGAAGCTTAACGTACAAAATAACGTCAAATGTTACGGCAAAAAGGTTAACTCACATGAAAACGTTTGACAGGATTTACGATATCGTCCGGCAAATCCCCTGCGGGCGCGTCACGACGTACGGACAGATCGCCCGTCTGCTCGGTACCCATGTTAACGCCCGCGTTATCGGCTACGCCATGAACGGCTGCAAAGACAACACCGTCCCCTGCCACCGCGTCGTCAACCGCTTCGGCGGCTTGGCCGACGCCTTTTTACCGCTTGGAAAAGAGACACACCGCCTGCTTCTGGAGATGGAGGGTGTCGGATTTACAACCGAAGGCAACGTGGACATGGAGCGCTTCATGTGGTATGGGCCTGAAAACGCTTGATTATACAACACATGTCGGGAATCGTGCGGATAACGAAACAAGAAATTCCCCTCCAAGGGAGGGGTGGCACGAAGTGCCGGGGTGGTTGATACAGGATGCGCGGCATTGTTTGACCACCCCGTCCGGCAGCGACTTCTTCGAAGTCTCTGCCGTCCACCCCTCCTCTGGAGGGGAATTATTATGTCCGAACCTCCACCAAATCCGCCGCCGTCATGCTGTCCTCCGTCACAACGCAATCAACCGCCAGAATGTTGACTCCCGCTTGCTTTGCATCCCTGAGAGCTTCTCCGAACGCGGCGTGTGTCCCCCAATTCGGCTCCAGCCAGCTTACGCCTTTCATCTGAATGATAAAAACCGCATGCGCGTCATATCCCGCTTCCACAGCGGTAATCAGCTCCCGGAGATGCTTGACGCCCCGCACCGTGGGTGCGTCGGGGAACCGGGCGACACCATCCTCCTCCAGCGTCACGCCCTTTACCTCAACGAGCGCACGGCGTCCATCGACCTCAATGTAAAAGTCGAAACGCGAGCCGCCGAAGCGATACTCCGGCCGGATCAGCGTTATGTCCCGGAACAGGCCGCTGTCGCGCACCCATTCGGCGAACGCCTTGTTCGGCGCGGCTGAGTCGATATTGACAATCCGCTGGCCTTTCCGAACGGATATAAGATCGAAACGCGTCCTGCGGGAGAGCGGTAACTCTGGATAGCCGCGCCCTGCATCCTGCACCAGTATTTCAGCTCCGGGTATCAGCAGCTCCCGGCAGCGGCCCGTGTTCTTCACATGGCAGACTTCAATTCTGCCGTCAATCTCAATATTGGCGATAAACCTGTTCGGGCGGTCAATAAAGACCGCCCGATGAATATTCTCATAAGTCATATATTTAAGCTCTCTCTTGGACGCTCAGCCTCTCAAGGGCTTCCCCGACCTGCAGCCAGACCTCATCGCTGACCTTTGTCCCGGTGTACATATTCGCAAGCGTCCCGATGGCCACTTTGCCCTCTGTCGCTTCGGTAATATTCTTAAAGCAACCCAGCCCATGTATTTTTCTGTAGGTCTTCAGCTCCGCATAAATACGCTTCTTCTGTTCGCTTACGGCTTTGTTTTCCTGCGGCGGCCCAGCGCGCTTGTTTATGCTTTTATTCTCTGCTTTCATGATTTAATTATCGTTTCCCGGATTTCATTAATGACATCATTATCATTGCTCAACAGCCGACAATTCAACACCGGCAATTCCTTCCATCGCGACACTATTTGGTTTATTGCATCAGTAACGGGAGGGTGCCGCTGGCACCCTCCCGAGCTTTTCTCTTAACCGATCGCTGTGAGTCCGCCGTCGGGGTAAAGGATGTTTCCGGTCATGAAGTCGGAGGCAGGGGCGGAAAGGAAGATCGCCGTGCCGACGATGTCCCCGGGCTGGCCCATCTTGCGCATCGGGTTTCCGTCGCCCTGCTGCTTGAGATACGCCTCGATGCTGACACCGGCTTCTGCCGCGCGCTTCTCGAATATGGCCGTCATCATCGGCGTCGCCGTGATGTTCGGGCCGAGTGCGTTGACTGTCACGCCGAAGGGGCCGAACTCGGAGGCCAGCTGCTTCGTCAGCATGTCGACGGCGCCCTTTGTGGCGCAGTAGCCGGCGTTGCCGGTGCCCTTCGTGGCGATCTTGCCGCGGACGGAGGAGAGGTTCACGATCTTCCCGTAGCCGTTTTCCTTGAAGTGACGGCCGAAATACTTGGCTGTGATCATGAAGCTTGTGATATTGGCGTCGAGCATGGAGCGGAACACCTCGATATCGAAATCCAGCGCGTCCTGCTTCTTGTTGAAGCCCTGGGCGTTGACAAGGATGGTCACCTTGCCGCCAAGCTGTTTCTTCGCGTCCTCGACAAGGGCGGCGACCTGCGCCTCGTTTGTCGCGTCGGCCGCGCTGTAGCACACGTCGATGCCGGTAGCGGCCTTGATTTCTTCCTGAGCTTTCTTCAGTGATTCCACTTTACGGCTGGAGATAAGCACCTTCGCGCCCGCTTCCGCGAGGCCCTGTGCAATCGCCTGTCCGAGTCCGCCTGCTCCGCCGACGACAACTGCGGTTTTACCGGTGAGGTCAAAAAGCTTACATGCCATGATATTAGCCCCTTTCAGAATGTATTATTCGTCTCCGTATCGCTGCACGGAGTCATTGCCTAGTCGCACATCTCAATAACCGTTGCCTGGCCCATTCCAAGGAGGAATAAGTCACAGCCGGCTGGGATTAATCGCACATCTCAATAACTGTTGCCTGGCCCATTCCTCCGGCGATGCACAGGGTTGCGAGGCCGTACTTCAGGCCGCGGCGCCTCATCTCGTACATCAGAGTAACGAGGATACGGCAGCCTGAAGACCCGACAGGGTGGCCCAGGGCGATGGCGCCGCCGTTGACGTTGATGATGTCCATTTTATCCTCCCAGCCGAGCTGCTTGATACAACCCAGCGACTGGGCGGCGAAAGCCTCATTCAGCTCTATGAGCTGGATATCGTCGATCGTAAGACCGGCGTCCTTCAGCGCCATGGGTACCGCGTAGACGGGACCGAGACCCATTGTCCGGGGGTCCGCGCCGGCAACGCCCATGCCGATAATCTTGCAAATGGGCTTAAGGCCCAGCTCTATCGCCTTTTCCGGCGTCATGAGCGTGCAGGCGGAGGCGCCGTCATTTCGGCCCGAGGAGGACGCGGCGGTGACGGTACCGGTGAGCGCACTGTCATTCCACAGTCTGCCTTTTTCATCCTTCTTGATGTTGAAGCAGGGCTTCAGCTTTGCCAGGACCTCCATGCTTGTATCGCGCTTCGGGAACTCGTCGGTGTCAAAAACGACAGGGGGCTTTTTACGTCCCTGGGGTACAACGACGGGAACGATCTCTTCCTTGAAGCGGCCGGCATCGATGGCGGCGATGGCGCGTTTTTGACTTGTCAGGGAGAACTCGTCCTGTTCCTGGCGGGTTATTCCCATTTCCAGTGCAACATTCTCGGCGGTGGCGCCCATGTTGTAGCGGCCGTAGGTCTCCTGCGGCTGGCTCTGGAATTGGCCCTCGGTCAGCGCGTCGACAAACTCAACGTTGCCTGTGCCGACACCCCAGCGGGCGTCACGCAGGTAAAACACGGCGTTGGACATGCTCTCGGTGCCGCCTGCGAGGACGACATCGGCATGGCCGGTCATGATTTCCATCGCACCGTTCTGGACGGCGGTCATGGCGGAAGCGCACTGGCGCATGACG
>CAZJCH010000159.1:615-6046 GCA_964544005.1 uncultured Papillibacter sp. | reverse complement strand
AAACGCCAGCTTGAGCATTTTTTTCAGGGGGTATTTGCTCTCGCCGGCAAAGCGTTCGCCGCGCTCGTACATGACGGTCGCGGTCTTGAAGCCCAGCATGGGGATGATGCCGCGGATAAACATGTTCTGCTCGCCGTATTCGCTGAGCGCGTCCAGCGCGCGGGCGGACAAGAGCCTGTAATCGGCATGGTTGAAGACGACCTGGCACCCCATGGCGGCCAGCAGCTTATAGTATCCCTCCGCCGTGAACCTCTTGAAAAAGGTGTCCTTGTTTCTTTTGTCGCGCACACCATAAACGACATCAGACCCGTCCAAATATTCGTCGACCATTTTGTCGACGGCGCCTATATCATCCTGAAGGTCTGCGTCCATTGAGATGACCATATCGGCGTTTCCGCGCGCCGTCATGAGGCCGCAGAGCAGCGCGTTCTGGTGGCCCCGGTTGCGGCTTAAGGAAACGCCGGCGAAAAGTCCGGCCTCTGAGCAGAGGTCATTGATCATCGCCCAGGTTTTATCTTTAGAGCCGTCGTTTACAAACAGGACACGGCTGTCAGGCGCTATTTTTCCGCTGCTTATCAGACTCCCCATTTTTGCTTTCAGTCTGGAAGCTGTTTCGCCGAGCACTTCCTCCTCGTTGTAGCAGGGAACAACAACATAAAGCGTGTTATCCAATTCCATCTCTCCTGACATCAAAAGCTCATACAGCACATAATTGCCTATGACTTATACGGTTTAAAACAAAGTATAATCAAATGAACCGTTTTATGCAAACATTTTATCCTATTTCCTGTATTATCACCGAATTAGTGCATAACTTTGATGATAATGGGGTAATTATGATTTGAACCGCAGTGAAATGTTCAAAAAAACAGGTTGAAATGTCCCCCGGTCCGTACTACAATGTAATGAATGCCATGATGATACAGCATTGTCTTTTACTTTGCTTTCAAACATATGATCGGAGAAAGCCATGAACTACAACAAGAAATCGATCACTGACCTCGATATCAGGGGAAAAAGAATCCTCCTGCGGTGCGACTTCAATGTCCCGCTTGACAAGGAAACGGGCGCCATTACCGACGAAGGCCGCATCACCTCTTCTCTTCCGACGATCCGATACCTCCTTGAAAACGGCGCCGCCGTGATCGTCTGCTCGCATCTTGGCCGTCCCGACGGCGAATGGAAACCAAAGCTCTCGCTTAAAGTCGTCGCCGATCGGCTCTCCGAGCTGCTGGCGAAACAGGTCCTCATGTCAAGGGATGTCATCGGAGAGGATGCCGTGAGTCGCGCGGCGGCACTCCTGCCCGGCGAGATCCTGTTGCTTGAGAACCTGCGCTTTCATAAGGAGGAGGAGAAAAACGACCCCGCCTTCGCCAGGGCGCTCGCCGCTATGGCCGACATTTATGTGGACGACGCCTTCGGCACGTCTCACCGCGCCCACGCTTCCACCGAGGGCGTGTCGCATTACCTGCCCGCCGTCAGCGGCTTTCTCATCGCAAAGGAGCTTCGCTACATCGGCGGCGCGCTTTCTAACCCTAAGCGCCCGTTTATCGCCATTCTCGGCGGCTCCAAGGTCTCGGACAAGCTGGGCGTCATCATCAATCTACTGAACAAGGTTGACGCCCTTCTCATCGGCGGCGGCATGGCTTTTACGTTCATCAAGGCCTGCGGCGGCGCTATCGGCAAGTCCCTCTGCGAGGAAGACAAGCTCGACTACGCACTGGATGTCCTGGAAAAGGCAAAGAAGCTCGGCGTGAGAATCCTGCTGCCGGTCGATGCCGTGGCGGCGGCTGAATTCTCTAATGATACGGAAACCGTCGTCGTCGACAGTACGGCGATTCCCGACAATATGCTGGGCCTCGACATCGGCCCCGAGACCTCAAAAGCCTTCGCCGAGGAGATCTCAAAGGCTGCAACCGTCATATGGAACGGACCCATGGGCGTTTTCGAAATGCCGAAATTCGCCGAAGGCACTAGTATTGTGGCAAAAGCACTGGCGGATTCCGAAGCCGTCTCCATCGTCGGCGGCGGCGACAGCGCGGCAGCCATCCGGAAATTCGGATTGGAAGACAAAGTGACGCACGTCTCCACAGGCGGGGGCGCGACGCTGGAATTCATGGAAGGCATCGAGCTGCCGGGCATCGCGTGTTTGCTGGACAAATAAGAAAATATCGGGAAGTAAGAAATATGAACAGAAAGTATCGGAATACCGTCATCGCGGCCAACTGGAAGATGAACCTGCTCCCCTCGAAGGTCAAACCATATGCCGACGAGCTCAAGCCCCTGACAGCGCAGGCGAAGTGGTGCGACATCGTCGTCTGCCCGCCTTTTGTGATGCTCCCCGCCGTACTTAAGGCTTTCCGCGGCTGCCGCATCTCATGCGGCGCTCAAAATCTCAGCGAGAAGGAGCGCGGCGCTTATACCGGCGAGGTGTCGGCAGGCCAGCTGTCTGATCTCGGCGTCCATTATGTGATCATCGGCCACAGTGAAAGGCGCCAGCTCTACGGCGAAACGGACCTTGTCGTCAACGAAAAAATCCAAGCGGCGCTGGTGGAAAATCTTCGTCCCATCGTCTGCGTCGGCGAGAGCGCGACAGAGCGCGAGATGGGGGTGACGGCCGAGCGCGTGTCTCTGCAGGTCAAGCTGGCGCTTTCCGGCGTACCGGCAGCAAAAATGCGCCGCATCATCATCGCCTATGAGCCGATTTGGGCCATCGGTACCGGCAAAACGGCCACAAGCGAGGACGCCGGCGCCGTATGCAACACGATCCGCGCCGTGATCCGGGGCCTCTACGGCGCACGGACGGCCAGAGCCGTCTCGATCCTGTACGGCGGATCCATGAACGGCAAAAATGCCCGCGAGCTCTTAAGCCAGCCCGATATCGACGGCGGGCTCATCGGCAGCGCAGCGCTGACACCGTCCGAATTTGCAGCCATCGTCGATGCCGCGAATCAGGACAACACCTGAACATCTGATAGTTTGCCGCGTGACGCGGCGGAATAGCCGCAAAAGCGGCGGAAGGCCGCTTCATAGCGGCAGGAGCTTCAATGAAAATACCAACAACCCTGATTATCATGGATGGGTACGGACTGGCCCCCAAATCAAGCGGCAACGCGATTGCCGCGGCGGCGACGCCTGTACTCGACAGTTTGTTTGAGACGTATCCGAATACCTTATTGTCGGCGGCCGGAGAGGATGTCGGCCTGCCGGCGGGGCAGATCGGCAACAGCGAGGTCGGCCATACGAATATCGGCGCCGGCCGCGTCGTCTATCAGGACCTGACCCGAATCACAAGGGACATCGTCACAGGCGGCTTTTATCAAAACAAGGCGTATATGGACGCGATGGATTCCTGTAAAACAGGTGGCGGCGCTCTGCACCTTATGGGGCTTATGTCTCCCGGGGGCGTTCACAGCCATATCGACCACCTGTGGGCCTTTCTCGAGATGGCCAAGCGGCGCGGGCTCAGCGCGGTCTATATTCACTGCTTTATGGACGGGCGCGATACGCTGCCGAATTCCGGCAAAGCCAATATCGAGGAAATCCTCGCCCGCAGCCGTGAGATCGGCATCGGCAAAATCGCCACGGTTATGGGCCGGTATTATGCGATGGACCGTGACAACAGATGGGAACGCGTGGAGAGCGCGTATAACGCGATGGTACTCGGAGAAGGCCTGTTTGACGACGACCCGGTCCATGCGATTCAGAGCTCTTACGAGGCCGATGTTACGGATGAATTTGTCAGGCCCGTCGTCTGTGACAAAGCCGGTCTCATGAAATCCGGCGACTCGGTGATCTTCATCAATTTTCGCCCCGACCGGGCCAGGGAGATCACGCGGGCCTTCGTCGATAAGGATTTCAGCGCCTTCCAAAGGAAAAAGGGCTGGTTCCCGCTCCATTTCGTCTGTACGACACAGTACGATGAAAAAATGCCGAATGTGGCCGTGGCGTATCCGCCGGATTCACTGGATAACACGTTCGGGGAGACGATCAGCAGCCTGGGCCTGACACAGCTGCGCGCCGCAGAGACGGAGAAATACGCTCATGTGACCTTCTTTTTCAACGGCGGTACGGAGATGGTTTATAAAGGCGAGGACAGGCTTCTTGTCCCCTCTCCGAAGCAATTTCCCACATACGACCTGATCCCGGAAATGAGCGCCCCCGAGCTGACGCGCGAGGTTGTCAAAAGAATCTCAAGCGGCGCTTATGATGTGATCATACTCAATTTTGCCAACTGCGACATGGTCGGACATACGGGCGATTTCGGCGCCGCCGTCAAGGCCGTTGAGACTGTCGACACGTGCGTCGGCGAAGTGACGGCGGCAACGGCAAAAATGGGCGGCATATCCATCGTGACGGCCGATCACGGCAACGCCGAGGAGATGCTGGACGCGGACGGCGTTTCGGCGCAGACGGCGCACAGCACTTATCCCGTACCGTTCATCCTCGTGGGAGCGGACGTCCGCCTCCGCCCCGGCAAGCTGGCCGATATCGCGCCGACAATTCTGGAGCTGATGGGCATCGAAAAGCCGCCCCAGATGACAGGCATGTCGCTTATAGTAAAAAGATAATATAGAGCTTGGAGGTATGTCTTATCAAACGTTATTTGGAAATCACCGGGGTCATGGGCCGCGAAATCCTTGATTCAAGGGGCAACCCCACCGTCCCGTCGGGTGCTTCTACAGGGCAGTTCGAGGCTTGTGAGAAGCGGGACGGCGATAAAAGCCGCTACAGGGGCAAGGGCGTTCTGACGGCCGTCGCCAACATAGGCGGCGAAATTAAAGACTTGCTAATGGGCAAAAACGCGCTGGATCAGACGCTGATCGACATGCTGATGCTCGAGCTCGACGGGACGCCCAACAAGTCGCGCCTGGGGGCCAACGCTATCCTGGGCGTCTCCCTGGCCTGCGCCAAGGCGTCGGCGCTCTCCCTCGGCCTGCCGCTGTACCGGTATCTGGGCGGCACCGGCGCAGGTACGCTTCCGGTTCCGATGATGAACGTTTTAAACGGCGGCGCTCACGCCTCCAACAGCGTCGATATCCAGGAATTCATGATCATGCCCGTGTCGGCCACAAGCTTCAGGGAAGCGCTGCGCATGTCGGCCGAGGTGTTTCACACGCTGAAGACTATCGTCCCGTCGACTGGAGTCGGCGACGAGGGTGGCTACGCGCCGAACCTCGCAGCGGACGAGGACGCCTTGAAAGCCCTCATGGACGCCATACACAAGGCCGGTTACAAGCCGGGCGAGGATTTCCTGATCGCCATGGACCCCGCCGTATCCGAGTGGTTCGACCCATCGGACGGCTGCTATCACCTGCCAAAGCGCAAAACCGTCATGACGCGTCAGGATATGGTCGCCATGTGGGCAGATTTCGTGGGTAAATACCCCGTCATCTCCATCGAGGACGGTATGGCGGAGGAGGACTGGGAG
>CAZJCH010000159.1:0-593 GCA_964544005.1 uncultured Papillibacter sp. | reverse complement strand
CTGCTCACCGACGCGTTGGGTAAAAAGATTCAGCTCGTTGGCGACGATCTCTTTGTCACAAATCCCGAGCGGCTCCGCCGCGGAATCGATATGGGCGTCGGGAATTCCATCCTGATCAAGCTCAACCAGATCGGCACCCTCACCGAGACCTTCGAGGCTGTCAGAACCGCCAACAACAACCGCTACACCGCCGTCAGCTCCCATCGCTCCGGCGAAACCGAGGACACGACGATCGCCGACGTCGCCGTCGCTTTAAACGCCGGCCAGATCAAAACCGGCGCCCCCAGCCGCACCGACCGCGTCGCCAAATACAACCAGCTCCTCCGCATCGAAGAAGAACTCGGCAAAGCCGCGTACTACCCGGGCAGAAAGGCGTTTTTTAGTATCTGATCGTAAACAGCATCTTTAAAGTACAGCAGCCGTCGTATTATGTAAAAAGTACGACGGTTTTTGTATATTTATTTGTTTTCTCCGGATACAGCGAAAAATAAATTGATATATACATGGCATGGTAGTATAATTCAACATATTATTTATGAATATGGAGTGGATAAAAAAATGAAGAAAACATGGAAAATTATAGCGGCAGTTCT
>CAZJCH010000158.1:0-6068 GCA_964544005.1 uncultured Papillibacter sp. | reverse complement strand
ACGCCCTGTCGGGTGTCCGCCTTGTAGTTTCTGCTAAATACAGAATCCGGAATCTCAATATACCTAACAAACGGTAATAAATAACAAGCCTTTGCGTTCGGTTCAACGTGGTTTATTTGCCTAGGCAAGACAGCCTAACACGCGCCGTACTCATGTCAAGAACCTTTCGCGGCATAAAGTCGCGACGAAAATGAGAGAAGAACCTCAAAATACAGTATATTGTATCTGACAGCAGTTAGTGTTAAACTCAGCATCGAGGTGTAAAAACAATGATAAGATTACCGCTTTGCATTGTCTTTGCTCCGCGCACGGTCTGATATAGGACGGTAATTGCGCGGAGCGGTTCTTCCTAAATGGAAGTCATACCGTCCACATCAGGCTTTGCGCCACTTACAACCACTTTTTTTGTAAGGAGCAAAGCCATGAAAAAGAACAACTTATTTTCGGGTCTTCGAGATTTTCTTATCTTATGGAGCTCACAGTTCGTATCCACTTTGGGTACAGCTATGACTAATTTTGCGTTAATTGTTTGGGTATATGGGCAAAAAGGTACAGCCTCCAGTATTACACTATTGTTGGTCTGTTCGCTTCTGCCTTCAATACTGTTTAGCTTTGTCGCCGGCACGATCGCTGACTGCTGGGACAAAAAGCGCATCATGCTTGCAGCGGATGCATTTGCGGCACTTGGGACAATAACTGTCTTGGTTCTGTATTTAGCATCGGCTTTGCAAATATGGCATCTGTATATCATCAATTTTCTGCTTAGCTTCATGAACGCTTTTCAAGGCCCGGCATCGTATGTGGCAACAAGTATACTTGTTCCGAAAGAGCAATATATCCGAGTCAGCGGGCTGCAAGCGTTTTCGAGGTCTATCGTAACCATATTGGCTCCGGCACTAGGTAGCATGGTGCTTGCGTTCGGCGGATTGAAAACCGTTTTAATAATCGATCTTATTTCCTTTTCGATTGCTTTCTCAATACTGCTACTGTTCATTAAAATCCCAGCTATTAAGCGCAATGCAGAAGAAGCAAAAGAAACTTTTCTGAAAAGCTGTATGGCTGGTGTCCGCTTTCTGAAGGATCACGCGGCGCTTTTGCGCATTATCCTGTTCTTTGCCTTTATTAACTTTATTGCAAAAATGGGCGGTTATGGGATGATGCCCGCGCTGATTTTAAGTCGAACGGGCAACGACCAAGTAGCGCTCGGCATGGTAGAGGCAGCCGTGGGTTTCGGTACGCTTATCGGTAGCATTCTTGTTACACTGATGAAGCCCGCGAAAAACCGGGTAGGTATTATCTTTTTTGCCTGCGGGATCTCTTTTCTATTGGGTGACGTGGGGCAAAGCCTGACGCACACTTTGCCGCTTTGGATTGTTGCCGCCTTTGCCTCCAACGTGCCGATGGCATTTTTAAACGCTAATCTGACCGCCGTTATGCGCACCAACGTACCGATTGAAATGCAGGGGCGCGTTTTTTCGGCAAGGGATACCATTCAATACAGTACTATTCCCGTTGGGCTGTTTGTGGGGGGTGTGTTGGCGGACTACATTTTCGAGCCATTTATGGCTGTTGCGTCGCCTATACAGCAGGTATTGATATTTGTTTTCGGAATAGGTAAAGGTTCTGGTATTGCAGCGATGTTTTTCATTGTTGGTGTCATTGGATGCATATCAAGTTTCGTGTGTCTAAAAAACCCAATTTACAAAATTCTGGACGAAAATTAGTAGGCAGTTTCGCTAACATCGGTCCAAGTTGGCACGGTGTTAGCGAAAAAATTACGGCATAAACAAAAGAACAGGCTGGGAGAGGAATTTACCCCTTACCAGCTTGTATCTTTAGACAACTACCCATCCTAGAAAGCCTTGGCTATTCAGCCACAAAAATCAGATTCGTTATGAATACTCGGACCAAGTCAAGTGACAGGATTTGAATCTTGTGGCCTTCTGTGTTATGCGTTCTCCTTGATCTTTCCCGCGATGGACCGTGCGGCGATGACGCCGCTGGCGGCAGCCTGGGCGAGCCCCCGGGTAATGCCGGCACCGTCGCCGATGGCGTAAAAGTCTTTCAGAGTTGTTTCAAGGGTCGGCGTGAGCTGCGGGCGTGACGAGTAGAATTTGACCTCCACGCCGTACAGGAGCGTATCGTAATTGGCCGTGCCCGGTGCGATCTTGTCAAGGGCGTAGATCATCTCAATGATGTTGTCCATATGCCGTTTTGGCAGCACAAGGCTCAGATCGCCCGGTGTGGCCTTCAGCGTCGGCTTGACAAAGCTTTTCGATAGGCGGTGCTCATTGGTACGGGAACCCCGGAGAAGATCACCAAAGCGCTGGATCAGAACGCCGCCGCCCAGCATGTTGGACAGAGATGCGATATGCTTGCCGTACCTATACGTCTCCTTAAACGGCTCGGTGAAGCGGTTGGAGACAAGCAGCGCGAAATTCGTGTTTTCGCTGCGGAGCTTCGGGTCGGAATAGCTGTGCCCGTTGACTGTCATCAGCCCGTCGACGTTTTCCGTGACCACATGGCCGTACGGGTTCATGCAGAAGGTCCGCACATGGTCGCCGTACTGCTTCGTTCTGTATACGAGCTTCGATTCGTAGACCACATCCGTGATGTGCTCGAAGACCTTGGCGGGCAGCTCCACGCGGACGCCGATATCCACCTGGTTGTTCAGCAGCTCCAATCCCAGCGACCGGCATTTTTCGGCAAACCACTCGGCGCCGGACCGGCCGGGCGCTGCAATCAGATATTTGCACTGAATATCGCCCCCGGACGTGTCGAGCAGGTAGCCCTCGGAAAGCGTATTGATGCTGTTGACGGCTGTGCCGAACCGGAAGGTCACCCTGGTTTTCATATATTCAAAAATATTCTTCAAAATTTGAAGGTTGTTCTCAGTCCCCAGATGCTTGACCTTTGCCTGAAGCAGGTGGAGGTCGTTTTCAAGCGCTCTTTTTTCGAGTTTCAGCGCGTCTTCGCTTTCCGTCGAGTAGACGACCTCCGTCGCACCGAAGGAGACGTTGACGGAATCAACGTAATTGATGAGTTCCATGATCGTGTCTTCGGGCAGGTAATCCCTGAGCCAGCCGCCGAACTCCGTCGTGAAGTTATATTTGCCGTCGGAATAGGCGCCCGCGCCGCCGAACCCGCGCATGATGGCACAGGTATTGCAGGAAATGCACTCCTTCGTCTTTTTGGCGACAATCGGACAGCTTCGCTTGTGGATATCCTCGCCCTGCTCTATGAGGATAATCTTCAACCCCGGATTTAGTTTGGCCAGCTCATACCCGGCGTAAATCCCCGCGATCCCGCAGCCGATGACAGCGACGTCCCATATCCTGTTGTTATTCATTGTGATACCTCAAACCTATCGGAGATGAGTATAATATACCACAGTTTCAGAAAAGAAAAAAGACTGTATAATATTATCAAATCAAAAGCACTCTGATGTTTCCAGAGTGCTTTTTACATATCAAAATTGACAGTAGGAAATTATACTGTTTTCTTCTCCGCCCGCACCTTAATGAGCTCGGCGGTGATGCTGATGGCAATCTCCTCCGGCGTCTCGGCGCCAATGCTGATGCCGATGGGGGAATAGACTCTGTCGATATCCGTCTGTGTAAAGTCCTCGTCGAGGAGATGCCGGTAAATCGTCTCGCGCTTTTTCTTGCTGCCGATCATACCGATATATCCGGCGTTTGTCTTCAGTGCCCGGCGGAGGATAACCTCGTCGTGCATGTGGCCCCTTGTAACGATGACAATATAGCTGTCCGGCCCGAAGGCGATAGTGTCGAACGGCTCTTCAAGCCTTTTCGGTACGATGATCTCGTCGGCCTCGGGGATGCGGGAGGCGTTGGCAAACTCGCTCCTGTCGTCGATGACAACCGTTTCAAAGCCGACGGTGTGGACGATGTGCGCCAGCTTTTCGCCGCAGTGGCCGGCGCCGAAGATGTAAACAGTGCCGTCCGATCCGACAGGGAAGAGGTGCGCCGAATATTTCTCAAGCCGTGTAAAAACGTCATAGCCCTGCCCCTTCTGAAGATACGACTGAATATCCGGCCCGAATACCTCCGCGCCGATAACGGCCCCGTCGGGGAGGATCAGGCACGTATTACGCCGCGACAGCTTTTCTGAATCGGGGATCAGCGCTGCGATATGCGACCGTTGGTTGATGCCGGAGGCCTTGAAAAGCTGTTCAAAGAATTCGAGATTGCCGGGCTCCCCGGCGTCGATAAAGTCGATGAGAACCCTTGCCCGTCCGCCGCAGACGGCACCGATGGCCGCCGCGCCCTCGTTTTCCAAAACGTACAGGACGATGGCTGCCCGTTGGTCTTTTATAGCCTTCAGCGCCGTTTTGACAGTATTGGCCTCCAACACGCCGCCGCCGACGGTGCCGACGATCGTTTTATCCGGTCTGATCAGCATACATGAACCCGCATCCCGCGGTGTGGAGCCGCTGCTCTCCAGGACCGTTGCCTGGGCGAAGCTGATACCGGATCGGAGCATTTGCAAGGCTGCTTCAGCAATTTGTTTCATAGTAATCCTTACCCTTATTCATGTTTTTTGATTATACCACGTTTCGACGTACCTGTCGTGAAAAAATCAACCGTGCCGCTGTCGATTGAAAGTTTTAGACGACCGTCTCCGATAAGCCCGCCCAACAGCGGCTCCAGCTTATGCGCCAAAATATCCGGATGACTAAAAGCATCGGCATATTTGACAGTGACGGTCAGTATATCCAAGCCGTCCTTATTCTCCAGCTCAGCCTTGTAGGCCAAAACCTCCGGCTGCGAAAGGAGGATTTCGTCCAGCTGCGTAATCGACAGTGTTTGACCATTTGTGAGACAAACGGCTTCGGCAATCCGGCCCGAAACGCGGTCGAGACGCCGGAGCACCGTTCCGCATTGGCAAGACGTTGTCAGAAAACGCGACCTGTCCCCCGTCCTGTACCGGATCAGCGGCATGCCGCGCCGCGTCAGTGTGGAGAAGACGATTTCACCCCACTCGCCGTCGGATACAGGCAGCCTGCTTGTCGGATCAATAATTTCGTAAAGCAGGTCGGCCTCACGCATATGATACCCGTCGCGCGCACGGCACTCCACGCCGCCGCCGAGCCCCGTCTCCGTCATGCCGTAATGGCCGTATACATCCGCGCCCCAGACGGACGAGATGTATTCGGATGTTGCTCTCGGGACGTAATCAGCGCTTAAAAGGACACTTTTGAGCCTGATCGCCTCCGCTGATATCACATCGGATTTATATCTCGACAGCGTCAGCATCTGTGACGGAATGCCGACGATGCTCGTGATCTTTTCACTTAAGAGCGATTCAAGGGCGTCCGCATAATCTCTGACCGGCCCGTAGACGAAAGCCTGGCAGCCAAAGCGGGCAAGGCCTTTTTTAAGCAGATCGCCGACACTGCCTTCCGTGCTGCCGGGCATAAAGATCATCACACGGTCGGACGCGTCCGTAAAGGTCGTCATGCCGTGATGAAAGAAATCAACCGTGAGCTCCTGGTCTTCTTCGGTGAAGTATATCCGCTTCGGACTGCCCGTTGTACCGGAGGTGGAAAGCGTGACGATCCTGCCGATATCCCGGGGAGAAACGCATAGAAAATCGCTTCCCCGTTTCGCGAGGTCTTCCGGGTATGTGAAGGGCAGACGTGTGATATCCGCCATGCTTTGAACCGAACCCGGCGATACGCCCGCGAGCCGTTCTTTGTAGAAGCGGCTGTTAGCCAAGACATACCCCAGTGTCTGCCGGAGCTTTTTAAGCTGATATTCCCGCAGCCTGAACAGGTCGGGCCGTCCTTGTATCCCCGTTTTATCCGCTATCCAGTTTTCCAGAGGTGTCATTTTCATTTTATACCTGACAGCCGGTCTCCGCAAAAAGCTCCCGGCACTTTTCACGAGTTTGCGCCTTCCGTGCGATCGTCAGCATATATCCGAGATCTGAAAGACGAATACTCTGTAAGTCACATGACGCACCTAAAAAACACCCTGCAAAAATATCTCCGTTACCCGGCGCATCGGCGTCGTGCGCCCCGTCCTTAAGCGCGGCTCCGTCTTGTT
>CAZJCH010000157.1:2759-6142 GCA_964544005.1 uncultured Papillibacter sp. | reverse complement strand
GGATTGGGACGAGCTCATGGAGGAAGCCAAGCCGGAGATTGCCGATATGGTGAAAAAGCTGAGAGATCAGGCGACCTGAACGTTTCAGTTTAGTCTCACTATGGTCCGCACAATTTCAGAATCAAAAAAAAGGAGATAGATATCATGAATTGTGTCAATTGCGGATCCTTCCTCGAAGAGAATGCAGACGTATGTTCCCAATGCGGACAGCCAGTATCGGCAGCCGGAGCGCCAGAACCGATGCAGCAAATGCTCGTCGCAAGCCTCAAAGGTTTGACTTGTCCCTCATGCGGCTCTCCAAACCTCACTGTCAAGGGTGTGAAAGGCTCTCTGGGTAAGGCGGTGGCAACCGGATCCGCGTTCGGCGCCATCGGCAATCTTGTCGCGGGCAGCAACGCCAAGAAGAACACCGAGACACAGCCGCTGGAGTACAAATGCACCGGCTGCGGCAATAAATTCGTCAGTCCTCCCCTTATCGCCGCACCCGAAGACATCCTTCCGGCGCCCTGTACGATTATTTATGAGCGTCCTTCCAGCATCCTGGGCGCGGCCGTGCCGCAGATCCCATATCTGAACGGCATAAAGATCGGCGCCGTCAAAAACGGCAGGAGCATGACATTCCAGACATACAACAGGTACAATATGATCTTCGTCACAGACCAATTCGGCGTGGCCTTCCCCTGCGACTACAAATTCGAAGCGCAGCCCGGCGGGACAGTCACCGTGCGGTTTAACAGGAAATTCAAATAATCAATAAGCATCCGGGGGTTTAAGAACCCCCGGACTTTTCTATATCTTCGGCAACCGCCATTTGTGCGATATCCGCACGGCGTCGAAGGGGCACATCTCCTGGCAGCAAAAGCAGGAGATGCATTTTTTCAGGGACATGCCGGCGATTTTGTTCTCAATCTTAATGATCTGCATCGGGCAGCTCTCGGCGCACTTGCCGCAGCCTTTGCATTTTTCCGTATCGATTTTCGGCACGGGGCACCAGACGCGCGAGATCAAAGCGCCGGCTGAGCGCAGGATAAAATTGTGATTGTTTTCGGGTATGGAATCCGGCAGCATGTACGGCGGGTCCGCAGGAGCGGCGTCATATCCCGTTGTCGTTATTTCGTTGGGTAAAATGAGGCCCATTTCGCAGGCGATACGCACGAGCGGCACCTTTTCCGGCGGTACGCCCATCAGAAGGGCCGCATAATAGTCCTGTGCAAAGATATCGCGCGAGGAAAGCGTCAAACCCATGTACCTGGGCTTGCCATTCATGGGGCCGTTGCCCTCCATTGTCTCCACGGCGTCAATCACCGTCACCTGCGGCCTCACGACAAGCGCCAGCTCAATGAGCATCCGGCAGAAATCCCCGATGTTCGGGTATTTCATGTGGCATTCCGGTTTCTGAAGACCGGGGATCACACCGAACAGGTTCTTGATGCCGCCTGTAACCGTCGTGAGCCCGTGGGTTTTCAGCTTGGCAATGTTAATAATATAGTCGGCGTTCTTCACAGGATTAATGATGTTGAAGCTTTTGCTTATGTAGTTTTCAGGGCACATGACGGTCTGAAAACCGGTATCGAAGTTCAGCTCCGCCATATCCTTCAGGGCCATGTAACCGCCGGCCTCGTACACACCTCTCAGATTTCCATGCTTGTAGATACCGCCGGGGCTGTCGGCAAGCGTTATACTGTCGACACCTCTGTCCCGGAGCCATCCGGCGACAGCGCCGATAACCGCCGGATGCGTTGTGACCGCCTGCTCCGGATACCGCGCCGCCAGCATGTTCGGCTTGAGCGTCACCTTCATACCGGGCCGGATATCGTTATCAACGCCCAGCGCTTCAAAATGCCTGTCAATCGACGCGCGTACTTCCGCCGCGTCGTATTTTTCTGTCCGCTGTACGGATACTAAAGCCATATCTGTCTCCCGCTTCCTGGTCTGATTATTTTAAGATAACAGAATCACACTCTATTTGCAAATGCATATCGGCTGTGATATGATGCTTTGGCAAAACGGTAATATTTAGTAAGGATTATTATGGACTTTTTAATGTGTGTACCGAGCCTGTTCGGGCTCGAGGGGCTTGTTTCAGACGAGCTGAAGCGGCTGGATATGAAAGAGGTACGCGCCGAAAACGGTCGCGTCCTGTTTACGGGCGGTAAGGACGATATTGCGCGGGCGAATATCAATCTCCGGACCGGCGAGCGCGTACTGCTCGTCGCGGGTGAAACGCGCGCGGAAACGTTTGACCAGCTCTTTGAAGGTGTCAAAGCGATGCCATGGGAAACGTATATCCCGATGGACGGCGCGTTCCCTGTCAAGGGTCACGCGCTGGACTCAGCGCTCCACTCCGTCCCCGACTGCCAAAGTATTATTAAAAAAGCAATCGTCGAAAGACTGAAAGCGAAATACAAGGTCGAGTGGTTTAAAGAAACTGGCGCCAAATATCAGGTGCAGTTTGCCATCATGCGCGATATGGCGGTGCTCTATATTGATACATCGGGCGCGGGACTGCACAAACGCGGCTACCGCCCTGTCGGCAACGCCGCGCCCTTGCGCGAGACGCTGGCGGCGGCGCTTGTCAAGCTTTCGCGTTATAAGGGTAAAGAGGAGCTCTGCGACCCCTTCTGCGGCTCCGGTACGATCTCAATTGAGGCGGCGCTTGCGGCATTAAACCGCGCACCGGGCATCAGCAGAACGTTTGCTGCGCAGGACTGGATATGGCTCGACAAAGCTGTCTGGAGTAAAGCCGCGCAGGAAGCCCGCGACAAGGAGTATCACGGACAGTATAACATTTGGGGCGGCGACATTGACCCCGACAGCATCAAAATCGCTTCCGAAAACGCCAGACGCGCCGGTGTTGCCGAGCTTATCCGCTTCGAGACCGCCGAAGCGGCCGATTTTAAGCGCGCTGCTCCCGGCGGTATCATTATTGCGAATCCCCCCTACGGCGAGCGCGTCATGGAGCACCAGGAGGCCGAGCGCATCTACCGCCGCTTCGGCGCCGCCGTCCGGTCGCTTGATAACTGGAAAATGTACATCCTCTCCTCCCACACCGAGTTTGAACGCAACTTCGGCAAAACCGCCGTCAAAAAACGCAAGCTGTACAACGGCATGATCAAGTGCGATTTGTTTATGTATTATTGACGCCGACGCTCGGTGGACGGCTAATGGCCGTCCCTACATTATGATTCGAGAACAAGGGGTCAAGCCATGAAGCATCTTTTCATCGTCAACCCCGCCGCCGGCGGGAAAAAGAACCGCCATGAGGAGACGGTTCGGTATATCCAATCCGTCATGTCCGCGCATTCCGAGCCTTACGAGATATACATAACGCAAGCGCCCATGGACGCCTGCTGCCGGAATGGATTTTCCTGCCATGCCTGCTG
>CAZJCH010000157.1:0-2738 GCA_964544005.1 uncultured Papillibacter sp. | reverse complement strand
AATGTTCGGTCCTGAAGACGCGGCAAAATTCCGCGACCTCCGGTTATTGCTCGGCGGTTTTGAGCGCCCTTTCGACCTTATCGATTGTAATGGGCGTTATGGCGTCAATATCTGCTCCGTCGGCATTGACGCCCGCATCGGTACCGATGTGCATAAATACAGCCGTATCCCCCTTATAGGCGGCGCGACGGGCTACGTCGTGTCCATGTTTGTCAACCTCTTACGCGGCGTCAACCAGAGGCTGAAGATCACGGCCAACGATCTGAGCCTGGATGCAAGCTTCGCGCTTGTCTGCGCCTGCAACGGGCGTTATTACGGCGGCGGCTTCAATCCCGTGCCGGAAGCCATGCCGGACGACGGCATGATCGAATTCCTGATCGTCAAGGAAGTGACGCGCCTGAAATTCATCAGCGTCGTCGGCAAATACGCTAAAGGCCGGTATCGTGAATTCAGTGACATAATCACCCACATCCGCGGGAATGCTATGCGAATAGAAAGCGAAAACGAGCTTCCCGTCAACGTCGATGGCGAGCTCATTATCGCCAGAGATATTACTTTTAACTTGGTACCGCGGGGCGTCAATTTCTTTTTGCCGGCCGGCATGCTTTTCTTTGCGTCAAACGGCATAATTAACACAGATATCACAAGCAAACAGGAGATTTAAGAAGATAATCGGATATATTCCTGCTTCAATTTCAATATTAGCCGATTTTCAGAAAGATTTGGTGATAATCACAGTTGCACAATAGCAAATCTTGGACTATTATTATACCTGCGTTAGCACTCATTGACGCAGAGTGCTAACGCAGGTACAATAAAGCATTCGCTGTCACGAATGCTTTGAATATACAAATTTTTACAGGAGGTATTTGAATATGATATTGAAACCATTGGCTGACAGAGTCATCATCAAGCAGGTTGCCGCGGAGGAAACAACAAAAAGCGGGATCATCCTTACAAGCGGCGCGCAGGAAAAACCGCAGATGTACGAAGTCCTTGAAGTCGGGCCCGGCGGCATAGTCGACGGAAACGAAGTCAAAATGGTTGTCAAAAAGGGCGATCGTGTCATCACGGGCAAATATTCCGGAACTGAAGTCAAAATAGACGGTGTTGAAATGACCATCGTCCGGCAGAGCGACATACTCGCCATTGTCCAGTAAGCTTAACGCGTAAATTTAGGAGGAAATATATAATATGGCTAAACAAATTATTTACGGAGAAGAAGCCCGCAGAGCTTTGGAAAGAGGCGTCAACCATCTGGCGGATACCGTCAAGCTGACGATCGGCCCCAAGGGCAGAAACGTCGTTCTCGACAAGAAATTCGGCGCTCCCCTCATCACAAACGACGGCGTGACAATTGCGAAGGAAATCGAACTGAAGGACTCATTTGAAAACATGGGTGCCCAGCTCGTTAAGGAAGTCGCATCGAAGACAAACGATGTCGCCGGCGACGGTACCACAACAGCAACGCTCCTGGCTCAAGCAATGATCCGCGAGGGTATTAAGAATGTCGCAGCCGGCGCAAACCCGATGGCCATGAAAAAGGGCATCGAGAAGGCCGTGGCGGCCGCTGTTCAGGCGATCAAGGATAATTCGCACCCTGTATCAGGCTCAGAAGACATAGCCCGCGTCGGCGCTGTCTCCTCAGGTGAAGAAATGATCGGTAAGCTGATCGCCGACGCGATGGATAAGGTTTCACGAAACGGCGTCATTACCGTAGAGGAATCAAAAACAGCCGAGACCTTTTGCGAGGTCGTCGAAGGCATGCAGTTTGACCGCGGCTACATCACCCCCTACATGGTCACGGATTCCGAAAAAATGGAAGCCATTATTGATGATGCGTATATCCTCATTACCGACAAGAAAATCTCCAACATTCAGGAGATTCTCCCCGTTCTTGAGCAGGTTGTCCAAGCCGGCAAAAAGCTCGTGATCATTGCCGAGGATGTCGAAGGCGAAGCTTTAGCGACGCTCATCCTCAACAAGCTCCGCGGTACGTTTGTCTGCGTCTGCTGCAAAGCCCCCGGCTTTGGCGACAGAAGAAAAGAAATGCTCCGTGATATCGCCGCGCTGACTGGCGGCCAGGTGATCTCCTCCGAACTCGGCATGGAGCTTAAAGAAGCAAACACCACCATGCTCGGCAAGGCCCGTCAGGTCAAAATGACAAAAGACAATACGATCATTGTCGACGGCGCCGGTAGTGCCGACGATATTAAAGCCCGCGTCAAGCAAATCACCTCCGAGATTGAAGTCACTACCTCCGATTACGACAGAGAGAAGCTCCAAGAGCGCCTGGCGAAGCTCTCCGGCGGCGTCGCCGTTATCAAGGTCGGCGCAGCTACCGAGACGGAAATGAAGGAAAAGAAGCTCCGCATCGAGGACGCACTCAACGCCACAAGAGCTGCCGTTGAGGAAGGCATCGTGGCCGGCGGCGGAACGATCTATGTCGTCGCTGCCAAGGCTGTTGACGCTCTTGTCAAGACGATCACAGGCGATGAAAAAACAGGCGCTGCTTTGATTGCGAGAGCGCTTGAAGCCCCCATCAAGCAGATAGTCATAAACGCCGGCCTTGAAGGCCCCGTCATCCTTGATAAGGTTAAGACCAACAAATCCGCGTCTTATGGTTTCGACGCCGCCAAGGAAGAGTTCTGTGACATGATCAAGTCCGGTATCGTCGACCCGACAAAGGTCTGCCGTTCCGCGCTTGAAAACGCAGCCTCCATCTCGGCAATGGTTCT
>CAZJCH010000156.1:3861-6149 GCA_964544005.1 uncultured Papillibacter sp. | reverse complement strand
TCCGGCGTAAAATCCTTCATCTTCATGTACCAGCTCCAGATTTCCGAAGCCAGTGACACGAAGAGCCGCTCCGAGTCGCCGCCGCGTTCGGAAATGATCCGCTCGACGACACCGAGCGCATACGTGTCCTGAGCCGTTAGGTGCAGGTTTTCCGCCGCTTCGGGTGCTTTTTCGATGTCGCGCCACAAAATATTCGCACAGCTCTCCGGGGCGATGACGGAATAGACGGCGTTTTCCAACATCCAGACCTCGCTTGCTACAGCCAGCGCCAGCGCGCCGCCACTGCCACCCTCGCCGATCAGGATCGACAGTACGGGTACCTTGAGCCCCATCATCTCTGTGATACTTTCGGCGATCGCCTGCCCCTGTCCGCGCTCCTCTGCGCCGACGCCGGGGAAAGCGCCGGATGTGTCCACAAAGCAGATAACAGGGCGCCTGAATTTCTCCGCCTGCTTCATCAGCCGCAGCGCCTTGCGGTAGCCCTCCGGATGCGCCATGCCGAAATTTCTTTTGATCCTGCTCTTTGTGTCCCGACCTTTTTCCGTGGCAATCACTGTCACAGCTGTATCGTCAATATAGGCAAGGCCGCCTACGACGGACGGATCGTCTGCATAGCGCCGATCACCGTGCAGCTCGATGAAGCCTTTAAACACATGCTCGATAAAATCCAGGCCCGTCTGACGTTCCTTCGACCGGGCGGCTATTACGATGTCATACGCTTTTTTCATTTAAACCTCGATTTTATAGTGAATATCGGTCCATTGCTGTAAGGCCCAATCCACATCGGGCTGTCGTGCCATACGGACGACTTACGGGGCGATGTGGGCATCGCCCCTACGAGGCTACCCTTTATGCATTGCCAGCAATGTTCCGATGACGTACTTCTGCTCGCTCCGGGGCAGTATCATGTCTATAAAGCCGTGCTCGAGCATCGTCTCGGCCTTCTGGAAGCCCGAGGGCAGCTTTTTTTTCGTTGTCTGCTCCACAAGCCGCGCACCGGCAAAACCGATCGTTGCGCTCGGCTCGGCGATGATAATATCGCCCTCCATGGCGAAGCTGGCCGTGACGCCGCCTGTCGTAGGGTCGGTGATCACAGTGATGTACAAAAGCCCGCTGTCGCTATGGCGCTTTACGGCGCCGCTCGTTTTGGCCATCTGCATCAGGGACAGAATGCCCTCCTGCATCCGGGCGCCGCCGGAGACTGTGAAGCCGATGACCGGCAGCCTTTTTTCCGCTGCGTACTCAAACAGCCGCGTAATTTTTTCCCCAACGACCGTGCCCATGCTGCCCATCATGAAGTATGGCTCCATAATGAACATAGCGCAGGCGACTCCGCCGATGCTGGCTAGCCCGCAGATGACGGCTTCCTTTTCACGCGCCGAAACCTTCGTGCTTTCAAGCTTGCTCTTATAGCCAGGGAAATTGAGGAGATCGGTGCTCTCCATATCGTTAAACAGCTCGGAAAAGCTGTCCCTGTCCGCAATAAACCGGATACGCTGCCGGGAATTCATCCGGAAGCAATGACCGCACCGGCAAACATGCAGGTTTTCCCACAGAAAGCTCAGCGGGATATCATTACCGCAGCCCGGACACTTTTCGGACATCTCGTAGGCGGTTTCGGCCTTGACGGGCATCGGCCGCCCACCCTTTTCAAGCTCATTCTTCGGTTTTTTGAAAAAAGCGTCAAGGGCCATCAGACGTCACCACGCACTTTCATGAAATCGGTATTATAGTCGCCTTTAATGAACCTCTGATCCGATACGATCGAAATTTGCTCGTCGATATTGTTCGGCACACCGTCGATAACGAGCTCACACAGTGCGGCCTGCATCTTCCGGATGGCTTCCTCTCTTGTTTTCGCGTGGACGATCACCTTACCAAGGAGCGCGTCGTAATACGGCGGAACAGCGTACCCGGTCCAAAGCGCGCTGTCGAAACGGACGCGCGGGCCGCCCGGCACATGCAGGAACGTCACCTTTCCGACAGCGGCGGCATTTATCCGGCATTCGATCGCGCTGCCCTCAATAGCGACGTCCTTCTGCGTAAAGTCAAGCGGAACCCCGGCGGCGATCCGGATCTGCCATTTGACAATGTCGATGCCGGTGATCTGCTCTGTGATGGCGTGCTCCACCTGCAGGCGGACATTCATCTCCATGAAGTAAAAGTTATTGTCTTTATCAAGCAGGAACTCGATCGTACCCGCGTTGCAGTAGCCGACTGTTTTTGCCGCCGTAACAGCCGCTTCCGTCATCTTCCGGCGGAGCTCGCCGCCGACGGCCGGCGACGGC
>CAZJCH010000156.1:0-3851 GCA_964544005.1 uncultured Papillibacter sp. | reverse complement strand
CGCCACCTGCTGGCGGAACGCCTCCTCGGCCGCCTTCACCCAGCAGCCGCCGCAGATGCACTTCCCTTCGCCGCGACCACAGGTGCCTTCGTGATCCTGGAACGGCAGCGGCGACGGCGACTCCTCCACCAGCTTCTGGTTGCTTCGCTGAATGGAGCATTCGCGTTCGGCAAGGGAAACCGTATTGCCGGTTTCGTCGGCTAAAATCTGGACCTCGATATGCTTGGCCGGCCTGATCTGCTTTTCAAGATAGACGGCCCCGTCACCGAAGGCTTCACGCGCTTCGTGAGAGGCTGTATGAAATGCGTTATCCAGCTCTTCCGGCGCTGTGACGATGCGGATACCTTTTCCGCCCCCGCCGGCGCGCGCCTTGATCAGTACGGGATACCCGATTTTTTCCGCGGCTTCGGCTGCCGCTTCGGTACTTTCCAATATATCGGTGCCTGGAATGACCGGAACCCCGGCCTTTATCATGACCTGCCTGGCCTGGTCCTTGTCACCCATCAGCGCGATGACCTCGGCGGACGGCCCGATAAAGTCGATGCCGTTTTTCAGGCAGAGTTCGGCGAAGCGCGGGCTTTCAGACAAGAAGCCGTAGCCGGGGTGGATCGCCTGCGCGTTCGTGATAAGCGCGGCGCTTATAATCCGCTCGGCGTTTAAGTAGCTGTCGGAAGGCGACGCCTCTCCGATACAGACGCTCTGATCCGCCAGCGCGACGTGTAGCGCTTCCTTATCGGCCAGCGAATAAACAGCAACGGTCGATATGCCCATCTCCTTGCAGGCGCGGATGATGCGGATGGCGACCTCGCCGCGGTTGGCAATCAGTATTTTTGAAAACATGATGTTACCCCTTGATCAAGAGCACGCGCTCATTTCATGAGTGCGAAGGAAAATTCCGCCTTGACGCAGAGCTTTCCGTTCACGCTTCCCTGCCCCTTGGCAAAATAGAAGGGTGGTTTTTTCCTTAGAAGGACACATTCTGTTTCAAAGGTATCGCCGGGTTTTACGGGCGACTTAAATTTGACGCCGTCAAGACCGGCGAAAAACGGTGTGCAGCCGCGCGCCTCGTCGGCAATCAGGACAACGGCTGATTGCGCCATCATCTCGCATAGAATGACGCCGGGCACGACGGGATTTCCCGGAAAATGGCCCTGAAGGAACCATTCGTCGCCTCTGACATAATATTTTCCGCGGGCTATACCGTCCACGATCTCCGCCTCTTCCACCAGGAGCATGCTGTCCCGGTGCGGCAGGATATCCATAAGCTCCGTTTTGTTCATTGCTTTATCCCCTTCCGCTGTTGTGCTGCCTATTCCAGGCTGATACGGAAGAGCGGGTGCCCGAATTCAACGATTTGTTTATTTCCGACGCAAATCTCCGTAATAACTCCGCTTTTTTCCGCTGTGATCTCGTTCATCATTTTCATCGCCTCGATAATGCAGAGCACGTCGCCGGCCTTCACTTTATCACCGATGGAGACATACGGCTTCCTGTCGGCTGCGGGTGCGGCGTAGAAGACGCCGACCATAGGCGATGTAATGTATGTGGTTCCGGCGGTCTCCGGACCGGAAGCGACGGCAGCCCCGGGCTTTGCTTCAATGACAACGGGTGCCGCTTGTGCCGGCGCGCGTTCCATCTTAATGCCGGACACGCCTTCTGTATACTCCAGCGACGTCAGTCCCATCTCTTTCATGAGCAGCGCCAGCTGTTTGATGTCGTTATATTCCAAAGAAACCACCTGCCAATTATTGGTACTTTCATTATAGCAAATATTTGAGAAATAGCAAGGCTAATCCAATTTTCTGAACGCGACGCAGGCGTTGTGGCCACCGAAGCCGATCGATACTGAAAACGCCAGAGCCGGGTCCGCTTTTCTTGCTTTCAGCGGGACACAGTCGATATCGCACGCCGGGTCCTGTTCCAAAAGCCCCGCCGTTGGCGGAATGATGCCCGTATTGACAGCCAGAACCGAGATGATAGCCTCGACAGCGCCCGCCGCGCCCAACATATGACCGGTCATCGATTTTGTCGAACTGACAAGCACATCTCCGAGTCTGTCGGAAAACGCTTTTTTGATAGCTTTTGTCTCAGCCGAGTCGTTAGGCAGCGTGCCGGTGCCATGGGCGTTGATATAGAGCTTACCCACCGCCGGACTTCCCGATTCCATAAACGCATCGCACAGCGCCCTTGTGCACGCGTCCGCTTCCGGGTCGGGCGCCGTAATATGAAACGCATCGCATGTTGTGCCGTAACCGGTAACTTCGGCGTAGATTTTTGCGCCGCGCGCTTTCGCACGCTCATATTCCTCCAGGATCAGCGCGCCTGCGCCCTCGCCCATTATAAAGCCGGCGCGCCGTTTGTCGAAGGGCAGGGATGCCGTATCCGGGTCTGTCGCCGTGGAGAGGGCCGTCATATTTGTAAACCCCGCAATCGACAGAGGCATAACGGCCGCCTCGCTGCCGCCGGTGATGATGGCGTCTGCGTACCCGTGCTTGATGGCGCGGAACGCCTCTCCGATGGCATTGCCGCCCGTGGCGCAGGCTGTGACGATGCAGATACACGAGCCTTTCGCCTTATATTTGATGGCGATGTTGCCGGCGGCAATATTCGAGATCATCATCGGTATGAATAATGGTGATACCTTTCTCGGTCCGCCGTTTACAATCTTACTGTGCTCATCCGTCAGCGTAATAATGCCGCCGATACCGGAGCCGAAAGAGGTCGCGAAACGCTCGGGTTCCACATTGCCCTCGATCCCGCTGTCGGCGACGGCCTGTGCGACAGCCGCCATTGCATACTGAGTGAAAAGATCGCTCCGGCGTGCGTCGTTTTTTTCCATATAGAGCAGTGGATCAAAGTTCTTGACCTCAGCGGCCAGCTTTGCTTTATAACCCGTTGTGTCAAATCTCGTGATCGGTCCGATACCGTGATGGCCGGCAGTGAGGTTTTCCCACATCGTCTTAATATCATTTCCGACAGGCGTGATCGCGCCCATGCCAGTGACAACGACTCTGTTCATCCTATATCCACCTCAATTCATTACATTGCAAGGCCGCCGTCAATCCGAATAACCTCTCCGGTTATGTAATTGGCGCCATCCTGTGCTAAAAAAGCCGCGAGCTCCGCAATCTCCTCCGGCTGGCCGACCCGCCCGAGCGGGATGCTTGCCAGGAGGGGATTATCCTGTATGATATTTTCCGCCATGTCTGTCTGTACAAAACCGGGCGCGATGGCGTTGCAGGTGATATTGCGTAAGGCAAGCTCTCTTGCGACAGATTTCGTCAGTCCGATAAGTCCGGCCTTCGAGGCTGCATAATTGGCCTGACCCGGATTCCCGATGAGGCCTGCAACAGAGCTGATATTGATGATCCTGCCGCTTTTTTTCCGGATAAGCATGGGGCTGCAGTGCCGGATCATATTGAACGCACCTTTGAGATTGGTATCGACGACATTATCGAAGGCCTCTTCCTTCATGTTCATGATGAGGCCGTCTTTTGTAATTCCGGCGTTGTTGACAAGAATATCAACAGGCCCAAGCTTATTCTTAATGTCATCAACGGTTTGTTTGACTGCGGCAAAATCCGACACATCGCACTTGAAGGCTTCCGCTCTGACGCCGCAGTCGCGGGCCAAAGATACGACTTCCTGTGCTTTTTCCTCATTGCCGGCGTAGACGACGGCGATATCGGCGCCCAAACCGGCGAATTTGAGCGCGATTGCCCTGCCGATTCCCCGGGAAGCGCCGGTAATAAGCGCGATTTTACCGTTAAGCATTTTTCTTCACCTCGGCAATGGCATTTATTAAGCTTACTTCGTCCTCCACATTAAATACGCGGACTTTACTTGAAATC
>CAZJCH010000155.1:5725-6180 GCA_964544005.1 uncultured Papillibacter sp. | reverse complement strand
CCATGGGTGATTCCCCCGACGCCTGCAAGGGTTTTTATTTCTGCCAGTCGCGGACGCAGGTCATTACGGTCAACAGCGGCCTGCCGGAGGAGTTCCGGCGGATCATCCTCGCGCACGAGCTCGGCCACGCCGTGCTGCACAGCAAGGCAGCGGGTACGCGGGCCTTTCACGATTTCAAGCTGTTCGACGAGACGTCCGTCTATGAGTATGAGGCCAATATTTTTGCCGCTGATTTCCTGATGGAAGACGATAAAGTCCTCGCGCTTCTCAACGGCGACATCTCCTTTTTTGGCGCCGCCGCCGAGCTTAATGTCCCGCCGGAACTGCTGGACTTTAAGTTTCAGCTGCTGAAGCGAAGGGGATACCAGTTCATAGTGCCGCCATATAGGGCAGGCAGCAAGTTCCTTCGTGATATGGAGGTAGACTACCATGAAGAGTGAAACCGCCCAGCGGGT
>CAZJCH010000155.1:0-5715 GCA_964544005.1 uncultured Papillibacter sp. | reverse complement strand
AAAAAAAAAATTTATTAATTAAATTTCCCATTCATTTGGTGACAATATATGAATGTCAATAAAGATTCTGTCAAAGACAAAAAGGTCTATGTCAAAGTGACCGCCGCTTTTTCCAGCGACGGCAAATTGACCCCCCTCTCCCTCACATGGGAGGACGGGCAGGAATATACAATCGATCGCATTCTGGACGTCCGACCCTCGCCCGCCATGAAGGCCGGCGGCCAGGGCGACCGGTATACAATACGCACATGCGGCAAGGAGAGCTTTCTCTTCTTTGAACGCAGCCCAAAAATCACCGACCCGGACCTCGGGCGCTGGTTTGTGGAGCGGCGGCAGTAAAAAACATTGGAGGCGATGTTATGCGCATCAGATCGGCAGTCGATTTTAGGAATGAGACATTGATATTTTCATCCATCGCGTTTATCTTTGTTGGCGCGCCGTATTTAACGGCGGGAATGGGCTTTTCAGTACAGATGGCTATGATCGGTTATGCGTCCGCCGCCGTGGCTTCGGCATTTCTTTTATGGTTCCTGTTCGGTACGTTTTACGAGCTTCGGGAGGATTGCCTTTACTGCAAGTGCGGCCCGTTTTCCGAAACTATCAGGTATGACGACATTTTTTGTCTGTGTCTGAGCAAAAATACATCGTCGTCCCTGGCACTGTCGTCAAAAAGAATCGAGGTCTGGCATTACACAGACGGTGTTGTTACTCAAACAATGATATCGCCGAAAAACAGGCCGGCTTTCATGGCGCGCCTTAAAGCGCGGTGCTTGTATCTTGAGGATGCGGCATAATTTACAGAGGTGATTTAAGATGTGCGGACGGTTTTATGTTCCGGTCGATGACGATGCTTCCGGCTTTGAAGCGATACTGGAGCAGGTTAACAGGATATTCAAGGGCTCCCCGGCTCTGGGCGAAATGAAGCGCGGCGAAATTTACCCGACAGAGATTGTCCCTGTTGTAACGGACCAGGCGCCTGTTCTGATGAAGTGGGGCTTTTCCCGGTATGACGGCAAGGGCCCGATCATCAATGCGCGGCTTGAAACGGCCGACGAGAAACCGACGTTTAAAAAAGCGTATCGTTCCGGACGCTGCCTTATTCCGGCGGGCCATTATTTCGAATGGCGAAAAGACGGCGCGCTGAAAACGAAGTACGCCATCGGAACCGGCGCGCCGATTTACATGGCAGGCTTATACACAAATGAGCCGGACGCTCCCCTGCCGCTGTTCGTCATCCTAACCCGCCCCGCTGCGCCGGGCATATCGTTCATCCATGACCGCATGCCGGTGCTCGTACCGGAGCACATCCGCCACAAGTGGCTGACGGAGCCGGTCGGCTCTGCGGAACTGCTGGCCGCTTCGGAGCAAAATCTAGTATATAAAGAAGCTGTATAGGGAGGTCACGCGCCGATGGAAAAACCCACAATCATAGCGGCCGCGCAGCTATGCGCCGAAGATGAAGATATCGAGCACAACCTGAAAGCGCATTACAGGCTGATTCAGCTGGCGGCTTTAAACGGCGTACAGCTGCTTATTTTCCCGGAAATGTCCATCACAGGCTATGTTCGGGAATCGGCAGACCGTCTGGCGTTTTCCCGAAATGACACGAGACTCTTTCAGTTGAAAAGTATTGCGTCAGAATACAATATGATTATAATCGCGGGAGCACCGGTGCGGCTGGGATCAGCCGTACATATCGGTGCTTTCATCCTTTATCCCGACCAAACCGTTTCCCTTTATACGAAACAATTCCTGTTTAGTGGTGAAAACGATTTTTTCATGCCGAACTGCGGCAACAATCCCCTGATCCAACTGGAACAGGAAATGATTTCTCTGGCGATTTGCTTCGATATGGAAAACAAGCCGCATGTTGAGAAAGCGGCTGAAGCTGGCAGTTCCGTCTATGCGCCTGGCATTTTTTTCACCGAAGGCTCAATGCACGAAGCGCACACTTTACTCAGCTCTTATGCCAAAGCGTATTCTCTCAACATCCTGATGTCTAATTTTTGCGGCCGTTTGTATCATTCGCTGGCAGGCGGGCAAAGCGCCTTCTGGAACAGCGACGGCGAATTGTTGGCCTGTTTGGAGAAAGATAAAACAGGCCTCGTGCTCGGTATCAAGGAGCACGAAACCTGGAAAGGCAAGATCGTTGTTGATTATAAAGATATCTATAACTATTGCCCCGAATATAAAGAGCACCGGATCACTTTAAGAAAGACAGTACCGGAAGATGCCAGCGCGCTCTTAAAGTGCTACTCCGACGAAAAAGCCGTTCCGCTGTTCAATTCCGACAACTGCAACGGCGATGATTTTCATTACACAACCCTTGAACAACTGTACCGAACGATGGATTTATGGGAGTCTTCTTATAACACAAGGCACTTTGTCCGCTTGACGGTCATCGATAACGATTCGCACGAAGCCGTCGGCACCATCGAAATGTTTGGCAGGGGCCCCGACCCGTCGCTGGGCCGGTGCGGCGTCCTGCGTATCGACCTGCGCAGCGATTATGAGACGCGGCCAGTTATCACCGACATCTTGGAGATTGCCGCCAAACATTTTTACGATGCGTTTGACGTCAACGCGATCCTGACCAAAGCCGTCCCCGCAGCGGTCGAGCGCATTGAGACGCTAACGGACGCGGGATACAGACCGCTGGAAGGTCATTTGGTGAAGTTCGGCGATTATTATGTCCGTATCAGATAATTAGGTAAGCGGAAATTGCAATGAAGGGGTCGTCTCTGATTCACGAGACGGCCCCCAATATGTTTAATGGACTTATTTTTGCCCCGCCAGCCAGGCGGGGATATCATAATAAAGCTGCCTGTCCGCCGTATCGCTATATGTCGGAATAATGCCGAGCCGCCAGAAGGAGATGCCGGTCACGCCGAACATCCGCGCCAGTTCCATCTTGGCATCAATACTGCGCGTATCCTCATACCAGCCGATATTGTCCGTATTGTCATTGCTGTTGTAGTACTTGATGTACGGATTTTGGTATTTCTCCAAATAATGAAGTTCTGCCGCAGGATCAAGCATTCTGTTATAGATCGAGGACGGCTCCGGCTGAAAGGCAGCCGAGATGACGACCTTTTTATCGATACTCTTCCACTGTATGCTGTTGAAGCTGATGGCCAGCGCGATCTTGCTTTTGTCCTGAACGCCTGAGACGCTGTCGGTGATCGCGTCAAGCGCCGTATAGATTTCATAAATCGGCGACACCGGCGTCGACGTGAAATTCGCGTTCATTTCCGCTTCATTCAGTGCCGTCGCGGCGTAGTCGTGGGCCATCAGGATGACCTTGTCGGCGCACTCACCGATTGCTTTGTAATCGTAACCGTCATAATAAACGCCGTCCATAGTCACCGGTGGGACGCAGACGTATAAGTCCATACCCAGCTTCATCATTTCTGCATGCAGCTCTCGGAGAAAAACCGTGAAGCTGCTTTTAAGCTGCGCGCCCCGCATTTCTTCAAAGTCAACTGTCACGCCGGTATAATTATTTTCCCGCTGAAGCTCGGCGATGATCCGTGCGATGGCTGTGCTGCGTGCCTCCGCGCTGCTTAAAATCGCGCTGCACGGGTCTGTTATCGTACCGTCGGTCAATGTCACCTTTTGCAAGGCGGTCATATAAACATTGAGATGATCGGGAACGCCGCTGTCTATTGCCAGCTGCACGACTTCCTGATAATCCTCGGGGATGCATTTTTCATTGCCGCCTGTCGCCGTTGTATTGAGAACCGGCACTCCCGCGTTGTCGACGCCGAGGCTGCTCCAACCGAAGGTTATGGCGTCAAAATCAGGAATCAAGTGCCTTTGGGCATACGCCTTGACGGCATAGAAGGCGTGAGACCACTCGATTTTTGAATAGAACCTGTCATATAGCCGTACCATCATTGTCGCGGCATCTTCACGCGTCGCTGAACCCTTCGGGTTAAAGGTCGTCGGTGTGTTGCCTTTGATGATACCGAAGTCATTGGCCATCATAATACAGACCGCATTACTTTGAACATCGGAAAACGGTGTCCTTACGTTTTTTAACGAATCGGCAAGCGTTCCATATCCGAGGGCGCGGACGAGCATCACTGCCATTTCTTCGCGGGTAATGGGGTCATTTGGGCGGAACAGCGTTCCGTCGGCCTCGACGGCGCCGTTTAATAAAGCTGTTTCAATGTCGTCGTAATACCAGACTGTTTTATCTGAATTGTCCGCAAAGGCCGGCGTATCAGGGCTGACAAGGCTCCAGCCAACCAGGCGCGGCAGCATGGCTGCAAATTCTGCCCGGGACAAGATTCTCCCGTATCCGAAAATCCCTCCGCCCATCCCATCCATAATATGCAGGGCGGCGGCTTCTGATATGTACTCTCTCGCCCAGCTGTCCGCCGGCACATCGGAAAAGCCCGCAAATTCCGCATGCGCCCAAAAGCCGGAGTTCAGAATCAGCACGCAAATAATGCCCAAACAAATCAGTCGTTTTTTCATGTCTCAGTACCTCACTCATTGTTGAACGTTTAAGTCATTCAACGCTGTTCAATCGGCTAACCAGCCGCAGGATTTCGTTCCCAGTCATACCGCCAAAGCTCATGAGGCTGCGCAGCGGCATATAATCCAGCATGGCGGCCATCATTTCCGGTGTAATCGCCTGTGCCTCAGTCTCGCTGCGCTCGCCGCCACCGAACATCGGCCCCTCGAGCAGCGGCGCGACAAGCGCCCATGCTCGTTGATCCTTCTTTATATCGAGGAAAATCGAATCCGGCGTATAGACGCGGGGAAGACCGACTGTCGATTCCACATAGACCGTTGCTGTCAGGACAGGTTCGGCGGCTGATTTTGCGATGATGATATCAAATTCACCGCTCTTAGTATGCCAATCGCCGATATCCGTGCTGTAATACGCAAACGCTCTTTTATTCAGACGAAAACAAACCGTTTTTGTTTCACCCGGCTGCAGCCCTATTTTTTCAAATCCGCGCAGCTCTTTAACGGGACGTATGACGGTGCTTCCCTTGTCGGCAACATAAAGCTGTACGGCTTCTTTTCCAAAGACGTTTCCCGTATTGGTCACGTCCACCGAAACAATAAGCGTATCCGTATCCTTGATATGCTGAGCGCTGATATGCTCTGCACTGCTGAGCTGAAGATTAGCGTATTCAAACGTGGTATAGCTCAAGCCGAATCCGAACGGGAACAAAACATCCATTTTCTTTTTGTCATAATACCGATAGCCGACAAACACGCCCTCACTGTAACACACCGTGTCGCCTTCTCCGGGGAAATTGAGATAAGACGGAGTATCCTCCAGCTTTTTTGGAAAGGTCTCCGCCAGCCTGCCGCTTGGATTTGCCATGCCATAGAGAAGGTCGGCCGTCGCGCCGCCGACGGCTTCGCCGCCGAGATAGACCTCCAGAAGGCCTTTGACATGCTCAACCCACGGCATTTCAACAGGCGCGCCGTTGTGCAGGACGACAACGACGTTCGGCTGAATGGCGGCAATTTTCATAATCAGCGCGTTCTGCGCCTCTGGCAGACGCATATGCGGCCGGTCGAAGCCCTCGGATTCCCAGGCATCGGGCAGCCCGGCAAATATAACGGCGACCTCGGCGGCTTCCGCTTTTTCCAGCGTCTCAGTGAGCAGCACCGGATCGAGCGTGTCCTCCGCATCATCAAAGCCTCGAGCGTAGACGACACCGGCGGGCGCCGCATCCAGCGCTGAGG
>CAZJCH010000154.1:0-6221 GCA_964544005.1 uncultured Papillibacter sp. | reverse complement strand
CAGCACGAGCCGTGGATATGACGACAAGCGAAGCCATGATTGACGTGATCAAGAGTTATGAAGGCTTCAGGAGCAAGGTCTATTTGGACGGCGATAATGCCTACATCGGTTACGGTACGGGCTGCGGCTCCTGGGAATACCCAAACGGCATATCGCAGGAGAAGGCGGATGCACTGTTGCGGGATTTCTTAAAAGTCCAGGAGGGCGCTGTCAACAGAGAAATGAGCAAGTATAACGTCCAGCTTACTCAGAATCAATTTGACGCTCTCATGAGCTTTACATACAACCTGGGAACGTCATGGATGAAATCGGACACCCGGCTATTTAGTTATCTGGTCAGCGGTATCGGCAATTATACGGATATTCAGATCGTGAACGCCATCGGAACCTGGTGCCATCATGGGAAATCTGTGAACAGCACGCTTGTGAAGCGGCGGCTCCATGAGGCAAAAATTTTTCTTTACGGGGATTACGACAATACCGGCCCGCACGATTACAGATATCTGACGTTCGACGCCGGCAAGGGCGAGGCCGAAAACAGCATCGTGTTTTTCGAATATGGAATGCCATACGGCAACTTCCAGACAGCAACGCTCGGCGGCAAGTATTTCGCAGGCTGGGTGGCGGATAGCGGGGAATACATAGAGGCTTCGGCAATCGCGGTAAAAAATCAGGCGGTAACCGCCGTATGGTCCGATACGCCGCTCGCCGTACCCGTTCAAAGCGCGTCCTTCCCGGATGTAAGTGAGGGCGACTGGTATTACATATATGTCAAGGACCTGAGCGCCGCCAATATCATCGGCGGCATGCCGGACGGCTCATTTAAGCCCGATAACGTCATAACAGCCGGAGAGGTGCTGAAGCTCGTCCTGCGCGCCGTCGGGTTTGAAGAACAGCCGCCCGTCGACAGCCATTGGGCCAGCGGTTATCTGAAGCTTGCCGTTGCCAAAGGATTTATGGTGCCCGGCGAAATTATGGACCTGAACGCGCCGCTCACGAAGCTCCAGATCGCCCATATCACGGCAAAGGCATTGGGATTGCCGCCCCTGGAACCTGAAAACACCTTCGCCGATACCTCCGACGGCTATGTGCTAGCCCTGTATTATTGTAAAATCGTTACGGGAAACAGTGAGGCCGGCGACTTGCTGTACAATCCGCAGAAGACCATGAAACGCGCCGAAATCAGCGCCGTCATATGGCGGATCGGGCATTCTGACGCGATTCCTTATTGAGATAAATACTCAATTTATCGTAAATCAGCTATGATTTGGTATCAAATCGTGGCTGATTTTTACGCATTTTGGGACGAAAAACTCTTGATAATTGTTACAATAATATTAATAATTATGCGAAAGTGTTAAATCAATGTCGCGCCATGAGCCGATAAACGTTGCAATCAAAGGACTTTTATTAAATTTGTGCATTTTGACATATACGCTATATATTTTTTTCGGCCGAATTATCCAGGTTTGCCTTTTTGGTCATGCCTATTATAGCATAAAAACCCGCGATACGTCCTCAATAGTCTGTCCACCCTCGTTCTTAACAATGTGCAGAACTCTCTTGACATTTATTGCGATAATACTGCTATTTATTATCAACTCTACGTCAAACATTAAGTTTAAGTATATTACTAACGACTTTAATGAATAAAGAGTAATATGCATAGACCGCGCCTTAGTGGCGTCAGGGATAAGCGGAAAGCGGTATTATAATGCTGGATGAAATAGAGAACCTGAAGCTGTCGGTGGAAGAAAACGCTAAAGTATTGACAGACGTATTTGCCTTTGATGTTATAAAAATCGTCAACCTCGATATTGACAGTAATGAATTGTTTGAAACCCTGTCAATAATAAAGAATCCGGATTGTACTGCTGAAGCGTTTAAACGTTCTGACATTGCTGAAATTATCCGGGTGCTGATTGAAAAAAAAGAATCACTTATCTTGGAAAAAGAAGCAGGTGATGCCAGCATTGTCAGCGAGGTGTACATACCTTTCTTTAGTTGTGATCATAAAACAATGGGATTTATATATGGCGCCGGAAGTAAAGTGAAAGAAATGATAACGGAGCCTGACCTTATGTGCGTTATCAAGCTTCTGAGTAATAATTGCGAGAGAATACTTTTTCTCAATAAAAAGCTTGAAAATTTGTATGGAACGGTTCTGATGCTATGTGAACTAATCAACGCGAAACAACCCTTTCTGATCGGCAATCTCAATACGGTTTATCATTGGGCACAAAAAATCGCAGTTCATATGAATCTCAAGACAACTGATCTGAATAAGCTTCAGCTTGCAACACTGATGCATGACCTGGGAAAGATATACATCAGTGAAAGCATCCTGAATAAAACGGGAAAATACACAGAAGAGGAATATAAGATCATACAGACGCGCGTAACACATAGTTATGAAATTTCATTGAAGCTTATGAACATCTATCCTATTTCAGATATCCCGGAGATCATTCTGAACTACCAGGAAAGAATCGACGGAAAAGGTTATCCGAATGGCCTAACAGGCGACAATATCCCACTCTTAAGCAAAATCCTCGGTGTAGCAAAAGCCGTATCGGCGATGTTGTCGAACACATTATATAGAAAAGCAATGCCAATCGACGCCGTCATCAATGAACTGAAGAACAACAGCGGTACTCAGTTTGATACGGCTGTTGCTGAAGCGGCGATAGTATTGCTGATATACAAAAAAACAGAGCTCGCGGATTATTTTTCCGGACTAGGTACCTATGCAACATTGAGTGTGACGCTTGATGACGGCAGAGCGATCAATACCTGGGGAAACGTCAGAAAAAAAGGCGAAAGCTACCAGTTCAACCCGGTTGAAACTGTGCCTGATTTTGAACTCAATGAAGTCACTAGTTCTCAGTTGTATATAAATGTCGATGAAAGAATCATTAAGTATAAAGCCGAAATCAACAAGGCTTCAACAAGGTCCTTATCGTTTTCAAAGCTGAGAATCCAGGAGAATGAAAAGACCTTCTCCATCAACTGGTTTATTGAAGCCGATTATTTAACGAAAGACGGCGCACAAAGACATTGCTATATCATTCTGATTGGTGGAAACTGTCTTGATTTCTATGTTTTCGCAGATCAGGTCCCCGAATCGCTGGACAGTGGTTTTATTGCTGTAAAGCTGACTGACGAGCATGTTTCCCAAATACCCGGTGTTATCGTATATTCGCAAAAGGTGAACGAAAAGGTTTATTACAGATTTGAGTACAGGGGCTTGACCGAAACAGAGGAAAGGCGAATATTTTCTGCGATATTTAACAAGCAATTGGAAGTAAAGCGCCTTATAAAAGAAACGAATTATTTCAAGAAACTAACCGGGACGGGAAAATAAAAGAGAAAGAGATATGCCATTTAAGTCGGCAGGCGTGTATTCAATGAACATTAGCCCCAAAGAGAACTGTTAAATGGTGAATATGAATGATGCGCGTCATGCGCAGGAGGACGGCAAATGGATTATAGCAGTTTGACAAGAGAACAGCTGCTTGAACGAATAGAAGAACTGGAAGTACTCAACCGACAATTACTGTCAGAAAGGGAGGAGGAGACGAAACTCGAGTATGCCTGGTCAGGAAATCTCGGCCACTGGTACTGGAATATCAAGACAAATACCGTGACCTTCAACTCGTTAAAGGTGACGACGCTCGGCTATGATATGAGTGAATTACCTGAGTATATAAACTATCAATTCTTCACTGAGAAACTGCATTCTGAGGATTACAGCAAGACAATGCAAGCAATGCTGGATCATTTGCACGGAAAAGCAAATGTTTATGAAGCTGAGTACCGGATTCGAGCAAAAGATGGTAAGTATAAATGGTATTATGATCGCGGCAAGATAACACAGTGTGATGATAATGGAAAACCGCTTTTTCTTGCGGGGATTGTATTTGATGTTACACAAAAGAAAGAAATGCAGTTGGAGCTCGAGCAAAAAAATAAAGTCCTTGTGGAGTTGTCAGCCGTTGACGGATTGACAAAAATCAGTAATCATAGGACATTAACAGAATTCCTAAAAACAGGGATAGCAGATGCAAGCAGATCAGGAAAACCTTTATCAATTGCAATTCTTGATATTGACGACTTTAAGAAGGTCAATGACAGCAGAGGTCATGTGTACGGCGACCAGGTGCTTGTTGATGTGGCGGTAATCATCAGCAATAGCATCAGAGAGAGCGATATCGCCGGGAGGTACGGCGGCGAAGAATTCATGGTTATATTTCCGGGTGCTGATCGTGACAGTGCCGTTATGATATCCGAACGCATCAGGCAGGCTGTCGAAGGCCACACCTTCGTCAGCGATTTAAAGATAACACTGAGCGTCGGCGTGAAACAATATTATGGCGAAGAATTGACCGAACTGATTCATTCGGCAGACATTAATTTATACAAAGCAAAAAGGAATGGAAAGAATCAAGTGGCATTCTGAATACCCTCAAAAAGTCAGTGCGTGATATCCGGCCCCTGTACATGCGGGATATTTAACAAGGCTGCCACGCCGGATGAAGCATCGGCGAACAGGGAGAACCGAGCGGCTTGCAGGGAGGCATCGCAGGGAATAAGACAAAAAAAGCGGCTTCCGCCGCTTTTTTTAGTAATGCATTTATTCGATTTCCACGGAATAGGCGATGTTGATCGCATGGCTGGCGATGCGCTCCAGGGAGGCCAGCATATTGGTGAACACGACGCCCGTATGCGGGCGGCAGAGTTCCTCCTGAAGCCTGCTGATATGATTGGCGGTATAGTCTCGCTGCAGCTGGACAACTTCCTTCTTCATGCCCTCAAGCTCGTCTAGCTGTGTCAAATTCCGGCTTTCAAATATAAAAAGGCTTTTACGCAATACCGCCATTGTTTTGTCCGCAATATTCTGAAGCTCTGTCAGGGCCGGAGACGTCATTTTTTCTTTTGAGTCGATGAGCGTGAGCGTATATTCTGCGATGTTTTCCGCACGGTCACCGATGCGCTCCAAGTCGATAATGACATGGTGCAGCTTACCGAGCAGGACAAGATCAAGATCCGGAAGATCAGTGCCGCGGAAGGAGATCAGATAGCTTGTTATACTGTCGCTCAGAAAGTCGATCGTTTTCTCGATTTCAATGACCTTTCGGATCTTCTGCTCGTCCATGTTAAAAAATGCGTCCAGCGATTGACTGAAATTATCACAGGCGATCGTGCCCATGCGGTTGAGCTCTTTCATGGTTTGCGTCAGCGCGATGGCCGGCGTCTGCGCGATTCGCGCATCGAGATAGACAAGCTTTTTTTCCACCGCGCCGGGCTTGATTCTCTCGGGAATGATAACGGAAACTATTTTGACCATCAGCTTCGCAAACGGGAACAGAAGGATTGTGACGGACACGTTGAATAAGGAGTGGAAGTTTGCGATCTGCCGCGCGGCATTATCCGCCGATAAAGACTGCACCCACGCGACAATACCAGGGAACACAGCCAACACCAGGAGGAAAACGATCGTGCCTATGATATTGAACATCAAATGGATACCAGCTGTGCGTTTTGAATTCGTGCTGGTTCCGATGGCCGCAAGGATGGCCGTTATACAGGTGCCGATGTTCTGCCCGAGTATGACATAAACGGCTGAATCCAGACCGATGAGGCCCATCGCCGCTATGGCCTGCAGGATACCGACAGAGGCTGAGGAGCTTTGTATGACAGCCGTAAAAACAGCGCCGACGAGGACGCCGATCAGAGGGCTTTTAAAATTGACGAGAAAATCTCTGAACGCTGCGTTTTCTCTCATGGGTTCCATCGCCGCAGACATGAATGTCAATCCGACAAACAGCATGCCAAAGCCTAGAATAATCTCGCCGAGCCGGTTCATTTTTCTTTTTCGTAAAAAGATTGTCATGACCATGCCGAGGAACAAAATGATCGGTGCGATATCGGTTAATTTGAACGCGATCAGCTGAGCGGTGATCGTCGTACCGACATTCGCGCCCATGATGACGCCGGTGGCCTGAATCAGCGTCATGAGACCGGCGTTGACGAAGCCGACGACCATGACTGTTGTGGCCGATGAGCTCTGGACGATCGCAGTGACGCCGGCGCCGACACCGACTGCGGCCAGCCGTTTGTGTGTCAGCATTTCCAGGACGCGGCGCATCCGGTCGCCCGCCGCGTTTTCCAGCCCGTCCGACATCATTTTCATGCCGTACAGGAATAAGCCAAGTCCGCCA
>CAZJCH010000153.1:3314-6236 GCA_964544005.1 uncultured Papillibacter sp. | reverse complement strand
GGAACCACCCTCGCGATTCCTTGCGCATCTGCGACGCCCGGAACTGCATCTCGGCCGACAGCACCGCCGCCTCTGCCTCGTGGCAGTTCAGGAGCTCATGGAAATCGTTGGCCTGCAGCTGACCGAGCAGCTCCTTTGCCTTTTCGACATAACGCATCGCCGTTTCGATACGGTGACTGCTCATATAAACCATCTGTTCCATCGGCCCGACGGCCTTCTGGACCAGCCGGACCACATCCTTTGCCTTGACGCCGTTTTCCCGGAGCATCGGCGCGTACGCCCGCTCGACGAAGGCTTCGACCTGCTTTTCGTCAACTGCCGGAAGTCCCCGTTGCTTGGCTGTCTGGGCGGCGCTCTTCGCGCACATCATTCCGGCGAAAACAGCGTTCAGGATGCCGGAGCCGCGGTTGCGTCCCGGAGGAGCCGGAACGGCGCCCGGAGCCGCCGAACCGCAGTAGCTCACATCGCCGATGGCGAACAGGCCGGGAATCGTCGTCTGCATGTCATGGCCGACTTTAACGGGTGATTGCTCGCCGATGAGCATTGGGCAGACCTCCATATCGGTGTCGACAGCGGCGGCATGTTCATTATTGAGCCGCCAGAACGTCTGACCGTAAGGCCGGTCCCACAGGCCGGACAGCCCGCCGCCGCTATGCTGCTCCTGCTTCAGGGTGATCGGTCCCTGATCGGCGCTCATTTGGAGGTACCACTCCTCGATGGCCGTACTGCTGATATCCGGCTCCGGGCCTGTTCGAAAATTTTTGGTGACATGCACATCCTGCTTGTTATACATGAAATTCTCGCCGTATACGACCTCCTCATGGCTTTTCACCTTTACCAGCTGGGCAAAGTTGCCGAATTCGGTGTTGCGCATCTCGGCACCGGCCCTATAAGCCGCTGCGATGCCGTCACCGCGGCCGCTGCTCCACATGGGGCCGACCCGGTAATTCTGACTGCCTGTTGCCAGGACGACTGCTTTGGTGTTAAACGTATGGAATTTTCCGTCCAGGAGGCTGAAGCCGACGGCGCCGGCTATTTTGCCGCCTGCTGTGAGCAGGTCGGAAACGGCTATCTTATCAAGTATTTTAACGCCCATTCTTTCCGCGGTTTGGCGTACCTTCAGCGTGATGTCCAGATCGACGCCGATAATGGCGGTCATGGGTCCCGTAGGAATCACGGCATAGCTGCCGTCCTCGCGCTTGGGCAGCCGCGCGCCCCACTCTACAAGCTTATCGAACATCAGGTTGTTCATAGAAACATAGGTAGCCATCAGCTCCTGATCGCCCAAAAAGCAGCCGATCGCATTGGCGTGATAAGCCACGAAATCCTCCGGCTTCACGCGGGACAGGTCAAAATACTGGAGCACGCCGCCGCCTTTGTTGGCTTTGCCCGAATAGCCGGCTGTCTGCTTCTCAACGATCATGACATCAAGCGACGGGTCGAGCTCTTTGATGGAAACCGCTGCGGTCAGGCCGCCGATGCCGCCGCCGATGATTAAAACGTCAGACTTGTGGTCTTCACGTCCGTATGCTGTTTTCATTGTTCGCGTCCTCCTTTAAAGATAGCGGTCGAAGGTCTGCAGGAGCTTCTCACTGCTGTAATCGGGAATAACCTCTATACAGCCCTTCTTACAGACAGACGCACAGTAGAAGCAGTGCTCACAGTCCTCAACATATTTAAAAACCGGCTTCTTCTTCTCTTCATCCCAGCGGATGACATCGACAAAGCATGCCTTGTAGCACAGCTTACAGCCAACGCAGCACGACGGGTCAAAACGGATTTGATGTTTGGTATCGATCATGTTCTGTTACCCCTCTTAAAAATTATCCCGTTCCTCGGGGAAGATTCTCGGCAGCAGCGCCGCCAGGTTCGTGAATTCCTTGATGTTATGCAGATTTAAAGCCCGTATGGGGAACTCCGGGATTCTCACGCCGTCCGGTATCGCCTTCACGAGCTTGCCGTTCAAGACTCCGTACCCCATCCAGAAACGGGTCCGCAGCTCAACGCCGCCCTCGATTTCACGGATAAAATGGCACATGATCGTCCCCGGCCTGGCATCCGGGCCGACGCCGTTGGCACACACGATAGTGGCGCAGGCGGGGGTGCCGATTTTCGAGACGTCAAAGCCCAGGTCGCCCGGGTTTTTGAAATTGATCAGGATGTTCTCCGGGCCTGTCCCCACATCCTCAAAGACCCGATGCGTCGTGTCCCAGTAACGCTCCTTATAACTCAGAAAGGGATTTCTGCCTTTTTCCTTCTGCATGGATTCGGCGCGGTAATGGTCTTCATGGTCCCAGATGGTGTAACGGAAATTATCAAGGCCGTGCCAGGCAAACCACCAGTCAAACATCTCCGCCGTAACGCCGGGCATTTTGACAAGATTGGAAACATACCCAGTCCCGTCCGGCATGACACAGTAACCGACCTCTTCGGCAAAATAGCCCGGCTCAAACAGCCTGTTCCGATCCTGTACCGGCAGCGCTTTTGCCGGATCCATTGGACCCGCCAGCACCTTCTGATAATGCTCGGGCGGTGCGTCAATCATCTCTTCAAGATAATATTTATAGTAGGATTTCTTTTTGTCCTCTTCGGTGACCGGCACCAATTTCTGCGCCATAAAACAACCGTCCTTTCGGAAAAATTGAGCCCCTATCACGATATCTTCCTGATAGGGGCCCTCCATATTGATATTAACTTGTTGGTATCATTTTGTAAAATCGATTTATTCTATGAGCTCATAAACGGACCTGAAGAACGGGATGCACGGATTGTCGTTTTTGCGGTTCCAGGCCACAACCAGCTTCAGAGGACGAAGGTCTCTGAGCCGTATAATCGTCATGCGCGGATTAAATGCCGCCGTGTTGTTAACGCTGCCGACCGCGACGCCCTTGAGGCTGATCCGGTAGGTGCTCGGGCGCAGGT
>CAZJCH010000153.1:0-3304 GCA_964544005.1 uncultured Papillibacter sp. | reverse complement strand
CGATTCCAAATAAAGTATCTGAGCATTAATATCCGGAGCATCCAGCACCTTTGGCGTAAACCCGGCTTTTTCGCATTCCTGCTTCAGCATTGCGTTGAGGATTGGTGATTCCCTGGCAGAGACATTAACAAAGGTTTCATACTGAAAATCAGCCAATGACAGCCCTTCCTTCTGAGCCAAAGGGTGATTGGCATTTAATATGAGCACCGATTCCAAGCTATACATATCTCCAAAGTCGAGCCATTCTTTGTCAACCACATCGATCTGCAGAGAAAAGGAGAGGTCGATGGTTTTATCATACAGCCATTGCACCAGCTCACTGTGACTGCCCCGGCGCAGCAGCAGATCGACGCTGGGATGCTTATCCTGAAAGCGATCAAACAGGACAAGCGTTCTTTCATCGATACGATCGGCACCGATAAGTCCGATCCGCAATGTGCCGGATTTACCCTGATGGATGCTTTGTGCTTTCTGCAGAAGGTTTTCGAACTGATCCCGCAGATTTTTCATGCCGTCATACATCACAGCGCCAGCTGGTGTCAGATGCGTATCCTTGCGCTTGTTGCTGCGGTCAAATAGCTCAACGCCCCATTCCTGTTCCAGGGTTGAAATATTATGACTGAACGCCGGCTGGGAAATAAACATTTCCGCCGCACTCTCCGTAAAATTGAGATTCTGCGCAGCCTTCAGGAAACATTGGACTTGCATTGAGTTCATACAGATGCCCCCTTTCGATTCAATTGGCTTAATTATACAACGTATGCCTACGCAACTCAATCATGTCATTTTAATCGATTGACATGCATCGAAATGCTGGAAACAATACATGTTGTATAAAGATCTAGTGTCTTCTTGATGTCTAATGTTGATAACATATAATCAATTGTAATAATTATAATTTTATTATTGTTACTTGTCTGGGTCACGTTTTTATAATCGTTGCAGCCATACTGACAGAACGGTTATGCAAACAGTTCTAAACGCCCTTCCTCAACCGCTAAAGCAGAAATTGTTATTGAGTGCGTGACTATATTAACTATTCTAGGTTCAGCTCTATGTTTCACACTGGGATAATTGAGTGAGATATCTGGAAAGTGGGTTTAAGCATGAATATCGTTATTACTGGAGCTGCGTCGGGTATCGGTTTGGAATTAGCAAAGATCTACCGATCAAAAGGCCATCAAGTCATCGGTGCAGACATTAATTTGATAAATCAAGATTCTTGCATAAGATTTCACCAAAAAGTCTAATGTGGCTTGTGCCAGGTGTCATTTTGTAATACTATATTCATAAACAAGGACTGTGCTCCATTTCGCACTTCATTGCTCCTGATTATTTACAGAAAGGCAGATAATTTTAATGAAGCCAATGTCACAGCGGGAACACAACATTCTGCATCTGATTGATAACGCGAGACTTGGTATCGTGGTCATTGACCAGTCACACCATGTTATTGAAGCAAATCAGCGTTTTGCAGATATGTTGGGATATTCGTTGGATGAAGTCAAAATTTTGCATACATGGGACTGGGAAGTGAACACCCCGAAAGCCGAAATTGAATCTGATTACAAAGACCTTTCTAGCGTGGACTTTTCAATTGAAACGAAACACCGGCGCAAAGACGGGAGCGTATTTGACGTTGAAGTCAACGGTACCGGCTATAATTTTGGGGACACCCCGGATAACAATGCAATTCTGTGTTTTTGCAATGATATCAGTAACAGAAAGCGCACTGAGCAGGCACTTGTAGAAAGTGAGCGTAGGTTTAAGAGTTACGTTGAGAACGCAGCCGATGTCATTTTCACGATAAATACGACAAAGGAAATTCAATACATATCACCCAACTGTGAAAAGATACTGGGTTACTCTCCGGACGAATTATCCGGAGACCGGTTTTATCAATATATTGAGCCATGTAGTATAAAAATGTTTCTTTCAGATATACAGCTGAATCTTGACAGCCACCCCCGGCCGGTTTGCGAATACAGAATTCTGCTGAAAAGCGGCGACTTTGAATGGTTTAACTTCAGGTTTTCCAACACGCTCGATTTAGTGACCGGAGAACCTCTGCTCATTTGTCTTGCAGGGAATATCAATGACCGAAAAGAAAACGAATCAAAGCTGGAATATATCAGCGTGCATGACCAGCTGACAGAGATATATAACCGCTCATTCTTCTACGAAACAATGAATCGGATGGATCAGCAGAATATATACCCCATATCTCTTATAACTTATGATCTAGATCACTTCAAGCGTATTAACGACACTTACGGCCATGCGGCAGGTGATGACGTGCTTGCCAGGTGCGCGAGAGTGGTTGGTCAGGCACTGAGAAAAAACGATATTTTTGCTCGAACGGGCGGAGACGAGTTTTCTATATTGCTGCCGCTGACATCTTATGACGAAGCTTTAATGCTTGCACATAGAATGATTGACCGCATAAATGAAGAAAACGCCGTTTCTTCTGGTCCCGCGCTCAGTATTTCTGTCGGTGTGGCCACAAAAACGGATCCGACGGAAAAACTGTCCTCCATTTTGCAGCTCGCCGACCAGCGTATGTACGAAAACAAGCATGGAGATCTCTGCCCGGAGCAAGATACAAAATGAATCTTAAGAAACAAACAGCCATGCTGGTGGATCCTGTGTGCTAACACATCAAATAAAGTGGCGGATTTTAGCTTATAATCCGCCACTTTTTAAGTTTCTAACCCCAACCTCCAAGCTGATGAGATGAAGAGCTATGTGTTTCCTTTATCAAGGTATCCCAGATATGTTCAAAACAACCATTACTTTATTAGTTTACGATACCACTTGCGGTTATTGACCCAATATCCATTAATTATCACCTTCAGAAATTGGTCGCTGCGAAGGATGCAGAAAGTTACCAGCGGGGACCATCTCATTACAAAAGCTGATATCCATGCAAGCGGCAGGGCAATGATCCACATGGCGATGCTGTCAACTATTAAGCTGTATTTCGAATTCCCTCCTCCCAGAATAATACCGGAAGAAACGGGGTATTGATAACAGGTTGCAAAAACAATAAAGCAAAGAGCGAAAATCATCTTGCGGGCGAGGTCCATCGTCTCTGGTGTTAGATCGTAATAGCTGAGAATAAAATTCCGCAGAGCAAACAGTATACTGGCTGAAATGATGCCGATAAGAATAAACATGAACTGGAGTGTTTTTGAATAGGCGTTTATCAAATCCTCTTTGCCTTCACCTATAGCCTTACCTATAACGATAGCGGAGGCGCTGCCGCAGGTCAGTCCTACAACGCCTGTTATCTGCCAGACGATGC
>CAZJCH010000152.1:0-6237 GCA_964544005.1 uncultured Papillibacter sp. | reverse complement strand
TGCCGCTCCAGAACCCCGAGTTTAATGCCAATTTTCTTAACCGAAAACTTAAAAACAAAAACCCTGTAACCGTTGTAGTTACGGGGTTTATTGTTTAATACGCCCGACAAGATTCGAACTTGCGACCTTCAGAGTCGGAGTCTGACACTCTATCCAACTGAGCTACGGGCGCGTATTGTTTGGGGGCGAGTGCAATTATATCAGAAAGGCTGTGCTGTGTAAAGTGAGGTTTGTTTATTCAAAACAATAATATTTCCCCGGCACGTACAATATATATATTAGTGATAATAACGCCTGCAACGTGAGCTGCGCCTCCCTATTCGCAAAAAGCGGCGTGTGAGAAAGGATGAAGCATATGGGGTACGAGGAAAAATACAAGCCGGCAGAGCTACCGCACAATGTGATCATGGAAGGCCGGAAGAAGGTTTCCGTTTCAGGGGTTGACGACGTTGAGAGCTTTGACGAGAATGAGGTCGTCATGAGCACATCCCAGGGTGTGCTGATCGTCCGGGGCCGGGACCTCAGAATTGAAAAATTGAGTCTGGACAGCGGCGATGTTGTGATGGAAGGCGATATCGACAGGCTGGAGTATGAGGATGATGTGAAGCCGTCCGGCGGCCTGTTTACCCGTCTGTTTAAGTGAATCATGGAGATATCAATCTCTCATCAGCTGATCCAGGCGGCTTCCTCCCTTTTTTTGGGGGCGGCCGCCGGATTCATATATGACTTTTTTCGCGTTGTCCGACACAGGACGCGTTCAAAAACCGTGACGGCCGTGACGGACTTTTTATTCTGGGTGATTACCGGTATCGCGCTTTTTCTGCTGGGCCTTTCCCTTGGACAGGGCCGGCAGCGCGTGTTTATGAATATTATTGCCATCCTTGGCGGTATTTTATATTTCTGCACTTTAAGTCGTCTCACGGTAATTGTCTGCAATAAACTGGCGGACGCTTTCGTGTTTTTATTCTTCTGCCTGACAAGACCCGTCGTCTGGACATATATGGCATATAAAAAAATACGTGATTTTCTTAAAAACATCTTTCATTATCAGCATAAATGGTTTAAAATATATGCCGATAATACATTATATCGGCAAGTTAAAAACAGGCCTGTAAAAGAACGTAAGGATCATGATAATTTTAGCGATTACAATGATCCGCGCGATTACGCGAAAGGAGTCATTCATGAAGCTGAAAAGGGCCGGTATTATTACGAAGATCGCCATATTCGCTCTGATCGTCTACGCATCGGTGACTCTCATAAATCTCAGAGCACAGATAAGCGCCGCCCGCACGCAGCAGCTCACGCTCAAGGAGCAGGTAACGGAAAAAGAAACGTCAAACGCCGAACTCCAGTACAAAATTGACAACAGTGAAGACAGCGATGTTATAGCGGATGTCGCTCGTCAGGATCTCAATCTGGTTGAACCAGGCGAAAAGGTGTTTAAGGATACCGGCAACTGATTTTGTGTATCGATTCAATTAATACAATGAGAGGGTTTTACTTTTCGTATGGAGTTTGAAGTGGGATCAATAATCACGGGAAAAGTCACAGGCATCACCAAGTTTGGCGCTTTTGTCACGCTCGCGCCCGGCAAATCAGGTCTCGTACATATATCGGAGATCGCAAATTCATATGTCAACGATATCCGGGAGCATCTGACGGAGGGCCAGGAGGTCACCGTGAAGATCATCGGGCTTGATGAGAGCGGAAGGATCAATTTATCAATTAAGGCCGCGCTCCCGCAGCCTGCCCGCCCTGTGGAGGCACCGCGCCGCAGCCAGCCGGCTTCTTCGGCCCGTATGGTACAAAGCGATCGGGCCTATGCCCCTCAATCGGCATCCGAGCCTTCTTTTGAGGATAAGCTGAAGCGTTTTATGCAGGACTCCGACAGCAAAATCTCGGGAATGAAGCAATATTCCGACAAGAAAAACCCGCGCCGGAGAGGCAGCAAATAAAAAACACCTAAAAACCCGCAGCCAGCGGGTTTTTATTTGTAATGCTTACAAAACATGATATGATATGATATGGGAATAAGCGGCGATCACATGCAGATTTTTGGAGTGATATCAGTGGACAATAACCATGACAAGGATTTAAAGGACTTTAACCTCAAGCCTTCCGGATCCTATCTGGACAGCCTTTCCGGTTTTGCCGACCTGCTCGGCACAATTGAAAAGGCCGACAACGCGGCAAAAGAGCTGCTCAAGGAGACCGGCGGCGCGCTGAAGGACACGTCCCCGAAAACAAAACCCGAAAAGGCACCCGACAAGCCGGATATCGACACGCTTTTAAAGCAGCTGGACGCGCTCGTGGGGCTTGAAAAAATCAAGTCCAACGTCAAAAGCCTCATTAACCTCGTCAAGGTACGCAAGCTTCGTGTGGAAAACAGCCTGGCCGTCCCGCCGATGTCGCTGCACATGGTTTTTATGGGCAATCCCGGTACGGGTAAGACGACTGTCGCGCGCATTCTGTCAGAGCTGTACTGCGCCATCGGTGTGCTGTCAAAAGGTCATCTGATTGAAGTGGACAGGTCCGGCCTCGTCGCTGGCTTTGTCGGCCAGACGGCCATCAAAACAGGCGACGTCATAAAAAGCGCGCTGGGCGGCATCCTGTTTATCGACGAGGCATACGCGCTTTCCTCAAAAGATGCGGCTAATGATTTCGGACACGAGGCCATTGAAACGCTTCTTAAATCGATGGAAGACCACCGCGACGACTTTATCGTTATCGTCGCCGGGTATGAAGACCTGATGGAGGGTTTTATCTCCTCCAATCCCGGCTTGGAGTCACGCTTCAACAGGTACTTTTTGTTTGAGGATTACACAAGTGAGCAACTGAATACGATATTTGAAAACATGTGCGTCAAAAACGAGTATGTGCTGGATGATACGGCCAAGGAATACGCTCAGAAGCATTTCATTGAGCTTTATGAGTCGCGCAATGATAATTTTGGCAACGCCCGCGACGTCCGTAATTTCTTCGAGGATGTCGTCTCCGTCCACTCCGACCGCGTCTCCTGCATCGAAAAGCCTACAAAAGACGATCTTATGACGTTTACGAAGGACGATCTGGAGAAGGCGTCGGTGATGTAGGTTATTTATGCAACTCTTCGTATCAACAACGGGATCGGCTTCGAAATAAGGAGCTGACTGATGGAATTCTAATAACCGCGCAAGTCCGGGGTGACCTGGACTTGTGTTTTTGTATCCATACTTATGGATTTTCTCGAGTTTTTTTGTAAAGAATCATGATTCTGTCATTAACGCTGCAAAAAACCCCCATATAATGGACACTATGACTTGACGGTATCCAATTTATATGCTAACATTACGCATAATATTTATGTAAACCAAAAAATACCAGTACTGGCTTTAATAAACTGCATTGCACGCATAAATATTAAGATATATCTTATTTATGCATTGCTTTAATTCTGCTTATTTATGAGTATTATTGTGATGTCATCCATTTTTAGTAAACTAGTATGTTAGCTTGTTGTGGAAGCCTACAAATACTAAAACCCAGCAAAAATACAAACACTGTACATAAAGACCGCCCCAGCAAATGCGCTTAAATGGAACTTATGTAAATAATTGTTTTTGGAGGAAAGAAATGAAAAGAGTTTTAAGTATTGCCCTCGTTTTTGTTCTCGCCGCCGGCTTGCTGGCAGGCTGCGGTACCGGAACCGGTACAACATCACCGAGCCCCAGCGCGAGCACCGCACCCAGTGCCAACGCCGAGCCCAGCGCGGTAACAAGTACGCCGGCCACGAGCGGCGGGACAATCAAGATCGGCCTGCTCGGTTGCTTCACCGGCGACGCGGCCCAGTACGGATTGGCCGTTCAAAACGGCGCCATGCTCTATATCGATCAGCTGAACGCCGCGGGCGGCGTCAATGGTAAAAAGATCGAAGTGATCGCTTATGATGACAAGGGCGACGCCACAGAATCCGTCAACGCTTTTACGCGCATGGCCGACGAGGGCATCACAGCGCTTCTTGGGCCGGTGCTCACCAACCCGACGCTTGCTGTCGTCGAGGAAGCGAAGCTTGTCAACATGCCCATGATCACAGCCTCCGCCACAGCGGCGGCCGTCACGGTCAACGCGGATACGGGCGAGGTGAACACAAACGTTTTCCGCACTTGCTTTATCGATCCGTTCCAGGGCGAAAAGATGGCGCAGTACGCCAGCGAAATCCTGAAGGCCAAAACAGCGGCGGTCATTTTCCAGACAGGTGATGATTACGCCACCGGTCTCAAGGACGCGTTTATGGCTAAATGCACGGAGCTCGGCATGGATGTCGTCGCTGAAGTAGCCTACTCTGAGGGCGATGTGGATTTCAAGGGCCAGCTGACAACTATCGGATCCAAGAACCCGGATGTCATTTTCTGTTCGAACTATTATGAAGACGACGGCCTGATCGTCACACAGGCCCGCCAGGTCGGTATCAAGTCTGTCATCATGGGCGGCGACGGCTGGGCAGGCGTCTCCGGTTACGCCACCGCTGCCGATCTGGAAGGCAGCGTCTACTGCTCGGCCTACGCCTCCGGTTCATCAGACGCCATCAAGCAGTTTGAGAACGATTTCATCACCAAGTACGGCAAGGACACACTGAGCATGTTTGCCGCCCTCGGATATGACGCGGCGATCGTCCTGACGGACGCGCTCAAAGCCGCAGAAGATAAAGGTCTGACGGCCGGCGGCGACGATTATAAGGCCGCTGTCATTGACGCTATGAAGAATACCTCTTCCGTCGGCATTACCAGCAAATACGCTTTTGACGAATTCAACAACCCGATCAAAGACGCCGTCATCATAAGGCTTGAGAGCGGCAAGGAAAACTTCGCGCAGATGTTCTAAACAGCTGAGAGCCATGCGGGGAGGCAGATTCTCCTGTCTCCTTTGCATGGTTTCCATTTCCATTGTCTTGATGAGAGGCGCGCTGTTATAATGGTAAAGATTCTGCGGTCTCGCGGCAAACATAAGAATACACATGAAAGAATGATAGAAGATGTCTGTTTTTTCTACCATAGTCAGCCAGATTTTCAACGGGCTGCAGTCCGGCTCCGTCTATGCCCTGGTCGCGCTGGGGTACAGTATGGTGTACGGGATTATCATGCTCTTAAACTTTGCACACGGTGATATCATCATGGTGGGCGCTTACATCACATGGATTATGGTGTCAACGCTCGCCCTTCCGCCCGTCGTCGGCATCGTCGCCGCCATTGCCGGCTGTACTTTGCTTGGCGTTCTTATTGAAAAGGTGGCCTACACACCGCTGCGCAAGTCACCCCGCCTGTCTCTATTAATAACGGCGATCGGCGTTTCGTTCTTCCTTGAAAATGTCGCTCAGCTCTGGCCGGGTGCCGGCGCCAAGGTCATACCGCCGCTTATAAGCGGTGAGAACTTCAATATCGGCAGCATCAACCTTAGCTTCGTGTCGCTCGTGACGATTGTGGTATCGGTCTTGTCGATGATCCTGCTGACGATTCTTGTCCAAAAAACAAAAGTAGGCAAGGCCATGCGGGCTGTCTCGGAGGATATGGGCGCGGCACAGCTGATGGGCATCAGCGTCAATAAAACAATATCGTTTACCTTCGCTGTCGGTTCGGCCTTGGCCGGAATCGGCGCCGTTCTCTACAGCTGCGCTTATCCGCAGGCCTCTCCGATGATGGGCTCAATGCTGGGCCTGAAGGCTTTTGTCGCCGCTGTTCTCGGCGGCATCGGATCCATCCCCGGCGCGATGATTGGCGGTTTTGCCATCGGCCTTCTTGAAGCACTCGTCTCCGCTTTCGACCTTACCGTCTGGAAAGACGGCGTTGTGTTTGTCATACTCATTCTCGTTCTGCTTGTGAAACCTACAGGGATCATGGGGCGCACCATGACCGAAAAGGTATAGGGGGATAATATATGTCGAAGAATTACAAAAATATTCCCATGCCCGTCCGATATGTAATAAACGCTGTTCTTTTCACCGTTTTTCTCATCGTTATGAACAACCTGATCGGCACCAAAACGATATCGAACTACTATACCAAAATCATTATTCTGATTGGCATCAACATAATCCTGGCGGTATCCCTGAACATGGCCACGGGCTATTTGGGGCAGCTGCCGTTGGGCCACGCGGGCTTTATGGCGGTGGGCGCGTACGCCTCCGCGATATTCATGACCCGCACCGGCCTTGACGCGGGCATAGCCTTCCCGATAGGAATAGCGATAGGCGGTGTGACG
>CAZJCH010000151.1:5527-6252 GCA_964544005.1 uncultured Papillibacter sp. | reverse complement strand
TGTTCAGTCAGATAACGAATAACACAAAAAAGACGTCTTTTCAAAGGCGTCTTTTTTCGTCAGATTGAAAAATCAGCCTGACGATGGTATGATGTCGGTATGAAGCGGCCAGATTAAAGAAAGATAATGAAAGGCTGATTGACGCATAATGGTGACATTTCAAGATGTGAGAGATAACGAGACAATCCGGACCTATATCACGAGAGCCGATGAAACGCTGGCTATGCTCGGCTATACAGAGCATGGATTTGCGCATGTGGGGAAGGTGGCGGAGGAATGCAGATATATCCTTGAAACGATGGGATATCCGCAGCGTGAAGTGGAGCTGGGGCAGATCGCGGGCTTCCTGCATGACATCGGGAATCTCGTCAACAGAATTGATCATTCCCAGAGCGGCGCCATCATGGCGTTCCGCATCCTGGATAATTTAAGATGCGATCCTGAAGGCATCGCAACAGTTGTAGCTGCTATCGGCAATCATGACGAGGGGACGGGCATCGCCGTCAACCCTGTCGCCGCAGCGCTGATTCTGGCCGATAAATGCGATGTGCGAAGGAGCCGCGTACGGGATAAGGAAACGATTGATATTGATATACACGACCGCGTGAATTACTCCGTCAAGAAGTCGGTCTTAAAAATCAATGAGGAGCGCACGCTCATCAAACTGAAGCTGACGATCGACACGAAGTACGGCTCCGTGATGGATTATTTCGAGATTTTTCTCG
>CAZJCH010000151.1:0-5517 GCA_964544005.1 uncultured Papillibacter sp. | reverse complement strand
GGACGCATGATCATGTGCCGGAAAGCGGCGGAGATGCTGAAGCTCCAGTTCAAGCTGATCATCAATGAGCAGCAGCTCATTTAGCGGGAGGGATAGAGATGACAAACGACGGCAGATTTAACGGCGTTGTGCAATCGGCTGCTTTCAACGGTGACGCCGTCATCACGTTGGAAGAAGATTCTATCATTTTTGACAAGGCGGGGAAGTCGCTTGTTGTCCCATACGCCGACATCGACAGCTTCTCGGTTCAGAACTACAGGCTCCTGATTAACGCCGAAACATATTCCGTCATGGTTTCCCAAATGGGTCGCGACGCCGATGTCCTGTGCGAAAAGCTCTGGGACGCCTATAATGCCCGGACGCTCAAGGCGTTCTTCGTCCAGAGCGCGCCCCAGTTCGAGGCGCAGGGCGAATACAGTTACTCAGATGACGGCGGCCAGTCCCGGGGCGTTGCCAAAATCAAGCTCTTCGAAAACTGCCTCTGCATCCTCCCACCGACCAGCGACGCGCGGCGTGTTCCGCTCTGCTTTATGACGGAGCCTGTCATGACGAATTATTCAATAAAAATGGCGCTGGACACAGACGAGACCTACGAGGTCATCCGCCTCGGCGACCGCACAAAACGCCTGCTTGAGCTGATCAATCAAAACATGATGAAAATCCACAACAACGCCGTGGCCACGGTGAAAGCAATCGACGGGGATTTAAACGCTCGCCAGGCCTCAGATATCGCCCGGCTCGTCCCCGACGGCGCCGCAGCCCGGATGTCAGCGCTTCAGGCCATCGCCCCGTCGTTTATCAAAGCTTCCGAAACCAAAATTGCTGCCAGCCGTGCCGCCGATACGTACGCATACTTTAAAGAAATCTGCGCCATAGACAGCCTTTATACCGGCATCAAAACCGGCCTCAGCGACACGGAGGAGGAAGCCGATATCATTTGGGTCACAGCCATTAAGGAATTAGACGGTGCCGGCACCGCCGCCGTCGAGCTCGCCCTCGGCGAAGAGGACTCCGCTGCGACGTATATATATAAGTTTAAGAGCGATCAGACGTCGTTTTTCAAACGCCTCAACCACGCCATAGAGGCCATCGCCTTCCACCGCGAGGTCATATCCATGCCCGACGCCGAACTCAAGCTCGAGCAGAACGCCCTCTACGCCATGGCCGTCAAACGCACCGGCGCACTGAGGTTTTTACGCAGCTGCTTCGCAGGTCGCGCTATCCACCGCACCCTCGACTCCTGGAAGAGCAGCATCAATGAGTGGATTAAATAAAACTATTGTCGAATTAGGATAGGATATATAAACTATGGAGTCGACTTTAAGCAAAGAGAAGATCAAAGAGATATTGCACTCCTTCGGCATTTCTGAAAAAGAACAGGTAACTTGGGTATACAAAAACGTCTGGGATATCGGCGACCGGTACATATTGAAGCAAAGCCCTGATCTCGATGAATTCACTAAAAGCTTATGGTTGTCAGTTTTTCTGACGGAAAGAAAAATCCCGGTAAGGCAATACATCATGATGTCAGACGGCAATTATCTAACTTATATTGACAGCATCGGCTATAGCCTGATGACTAAAATCAAAGGGAATCATATCGACCCTTATGAAAAGAACAGCCGCGAAACGGGCGTCAAGCTCGGGTGGCTCATAGCGCAGCTCCATCAGGCGCTTTCAGAAGCTGAACCGCCTTTTGAGCTATACAACTCGGATTCGATGGCGGAGCTCGGCGGCTGGATCACCGATGAAATCATGAAAAACAACATCACGGTAAGCGAAGAAGTACTAAAAGCGTGCCTCTCGGCGGCACCGCTCTATGAAAACCTTCCGAGGCAGATCATCCACAGGGATATGCATCTTCAGAATCTCGTGTTTGAGGGCGAAGAGTTTGCCGGATATCTTGATTTCGATATCAGCCAGAGGAATGTAAGAATCTATGACCTCTGCTATATTGGCTCATCAATGCTCGTCGGCAATTGCGCTGATTTAGACCGCTTTAAAATCTGGCAAGAAATCTTTAACGGCGTTCTCTGCGGCTATGACAGCATCCTGCATCTAAACGACGATGAAAGAGCAATGATTCCAATTTTGTTGATCATGATCGAGCTGACATTTGTTGCCTGGTATTCACGGCAACGGCAAGCGGAACTCGCCCAAAGCTGTGCCGAGATGGCAAACTGGTGCTATGAGCATCTTCATGAGATAAAAAGTGCGGTAAGTATTTAGAAGATAGCATTCAAAAAAGCAGCCCCATGAGAAACGAGGCTGCTGTGACTTATCAACCTATTCGTTCTTCGCACCGCACTCACCGCAGAACTTCGTTCCCGGTGCCAGCTGGGCGCCGCAGCTATTGCAGAATTTGGGACCGGGCTTTGCCATCGGTGATCCGCAGTTGTTGCAGAACTTGACGCCCTGGGAGTTTTCCTGCCCGCAGTTGGAGCATTTGTTCAGCGCCATGGAAGCGCCGCAGTGGTTGCAGAACTTACCGGTGCCGGCGGGCTTGCCGCAGGCGGGGCAGACGGTCGTCTTGCTCTCGATCTTATCGTCCCAGACAGTGGCTGTCTGCGCTTTCTCGTCGATGTTCCGCCGCATGGCTTCGGCTCGGGCTTTCGCCACATAGATCTCCTGCCGCGGTGCGCAACTGACGCAGAGGCCCTCATCCTCATTGAAGTCGGCATCGCAGACGTATTCATGACAGCTGTGGCAGCGGTGGAAGTGGCGCATCGCCTCGTTCTGTGCCATTTCAAAGGCTTTTTCATGCTCCTTCTGCCATTCCGGGCTTCTGTCCTCAAAGCGCTCGGACAGGATATTGCCGCCGCGCTCCAGAGAATAGCCGAGGCTGCTGACCCTGCCGCCGATTAAGCTCCCCAGAACACCGGCGCCGCGGGTAAGACCGCGCAGCCCCTGACTCTTCTTATACGTTGATGACTCAACAAAGCTGCTTTTATATCCGTCGTTGCAGATATCGCAGTAAAAGGTGAACTGGAAGCCGGCCTCCGTTGAATTGTCTTCATAATTTCTTGTGAACGATTTGAGCATAAATCACACCTCTTAATTAATTCTTTGCCAGCTGGGCTTTAATTTTCTTGCCGCAAGCCGTACATTTCATGTTCTGGAAAAACTGAAGCTGAAGGCATCTTTTGCTCTCACACTGCACCATCAGTGATTTGCCGCACTGCTCACAGTTATCCTGTACGAACGTCGTGCCGTTGCAGTGGGGGCATTGTATGTACAGCGGCCGCCCGCAGCCGGGGCAGACAGCGTCGCCTTTTTGGATGACGCGCAGGCAGGACGGGCAGTTATAACAAAAAGGGCTGTGGCTGCCGCATTTGGTGCAGAAGTGCGAATCCGCGTCAATAAGCTGGCCGCAGTGTATGCAGGGTTCTTTATAAAACGCCATCGCATAGACCTCCGTTATTTAGCTTTAATCTCATAATAAGCGATAGTCACGAAAAAATCAATCGGATAAATGCATATCCCAATCACACATCGGGTAAGATGTCATAATATCAATTCATTTGTCTTTTGATTATATATAAATACATGTTGACAGGATTTTTAGCTTCGCATATAATTCAAAAAGGAAGACTCCGCTTTTTTGGAAAGTCCGACAGAGAATACGCGTCACCGACTGAGAGCGCGTTGCGGATGAGTAGTAAGTGGGGGAACGCTTCTGATGAGAATCTGGTGACGCGGATTCTATGAGAATTTGCTGTTACAAATTCTCAAGCCGGAAATTGAATATGAAAGTGGTCGCAGCATTTATGCTGCTTCAATGCGGGTGGCACCGCGGGCTGATAAATGCTCGTCCCGGAAATTATTGCAGGATAATTTCCGGGATTTTTGCATTTGGAGGAAGAAAACATGCTGAGAACACACATCTGTAATGAGCTCCGCGCCGGTCACATCGGGCAAAAAGCCAGCCTTGCCGGCTGGGTTGACACGATCCGCGACCACGGCGGCGTCAAATTTCTGGACCTTCGGGATCAGAGCGGCATCACGCAGGTCGTCTTTCATGACGATTCAATGCTCGACGGCGTCAACAGGGAGACGGTCATTGCCGTGACCGGCACCGTCGAAGCCAGAGATGACTATAACCTCAACCCCAAGCTGGACACGGGCATGATCGATCTCCGGGCCGAAACGATCACCGTCCTCGGCCCCTCGAAAAGCATCCTGCCCTTTGAGATCGGTGAATCGACAGCTACCCGCGAAGAGGTCCGTCTGAAATACCGTTATCTCGACCTGCGAAATCCGGAAATCCACAAAAATATCGTCCTCCGGGCGAAGATCATCAGCTTTTTAAGAAAACGCATGGAGGACCTCGGCTTCCTGGAGATCCAGACCCCGATTTTGACGGCGTCGTCGCCGGAGGGCGCCCGGGATTATCTTGTTCCCAGCCGCAAACACAAAGGCAAATTCTATGCGCTGCCCCAGGCGCCCCAGCAGTTCAAGCAGATGCTGATGGTATCCGGCTTCGATAAGTATTTTCAAATCGCGCCGTGTTTCCGCGACGAGGACGCGAGAGGCGACCGTTCGCCCGGCGAGTTTTATCAGCTGGACTTTGAGATGGCCTTCGCCGAACAGGAGGACGTGCTGAGCGTTGCCGAAACCGTCCTCTATGGCGCGTTTAAAGCGTTTTCCGAAAAGCGCATATCACCCGCGCCGTTTCGGCGCATCACTTACGCCGACGCCATGATGACGTACGGCAGCGACAAGCCCGACCTCAGAAACCCGCTTGTCATCTGCGACCTGACGGAGTTTTTCTCCCAGGTGGAATTCGCGGCGTTTAAAAACAAGCCGGTCCGCGGCATCGTAGCTGACTGCAGCGGCCGCCCGCGCAGCTTCTTTGACAACTCTCTGAAATACGCCATGTCCGTCGGCATGAAGGGCCTCGGCTATATCACGCTGACAGAGGGCAGCTTCAAAGGCCCGATCGAAAAATTCTTATCACCCGAGCAGCAGCAATACCTGATTAGCCATTGTGATATCAAAGAGGATCAGACGCTGTTTTTCATCAGCGACAGCGTGAGCGTTGTCGACAAGTACGCCGGTAATATCCGCATGTGGCTGGGGGAAAACCTCGAAATTATAGATAAAGACGCCTTCGAATTCTGCTTTGTCGTCGATTTCCCCATGTACGAGAGAAATCCGGAGACAAACCAAATTGAGTTTACGCATAATCCGTTCTCCATGCCGCAGGGCGGCTTGGAAACGCTTGAATCACAAAACCCGTTACAGATCGTAGCACACCAATACGATATCGTCTGCAACGGCGTGGAGCTCTCCTCCGGCGCGGTGCGGAACCATTCGCCGGAGATCATGAAGAAGGCGTTTGAAATCGCCGGCTATTCGGAAGAAGTGCTTGAACAGCGCTTCGGCGCGCTTTATACGGCGTTTCAGTACGGTGCCCCGCCCCACGCGGGCATGGCCCCCGGCATTGACCGCATGGTTATGCTTTTAGCAGGTGAGGAGACGATCCGCGATGTCATTGCATTCCCCTTAAACGGCAAT
>CAZJCH010000150.1:0-6292 GCA_964544005.1 uncultured Papillibacter sp. | reverse complement strand
CCCCGACCTGCTGATTACAAATCAGCTGCTCTACCGGCTGAGCTACACCAGCATGGCCTTGCCGTCAGTGAGATTTATCATAGCAAACGCTTCCGCTGTTGTCAATAAAAAGTTTTTCCTTATTTCCTTATTTCTCTGCCTATTTCCGGCTATTATTTAAATATCAGTATACGCCGTGTCCCATTTTTTTGGACTTTCTCTTTTTTTATTCATATCCTTATGCTATAATACTTTAGTTAAATACATCAAGAATGCAAACGAAAGGCTGTCTTATGTTTAAAGGATTAGTGAACAAGGTTTTCGGCACCCACAGTCAGAGGGAGCTGAAGGCTATGGCCCCTACTGTCGATCTGATCGAGGAAATGGCCGATGAATATAAAAAGCTCACCGACGAGGAGCTGAGGGCCAAGACCGCGGAGTTCAAAGAGCGCCTCGGCGCGGGCGAAACATTGGACGATATTCTGCCGGAGGCTTTTGCCACCGTGCGGGAGGCGGCCGACCGTGTCATAGGCGAAAGGCCTTATAAGGTTCAGCTCATCGGCGGTATCGTCCTTCATCAGGGGCGTATCGCTGAAATGAAGACAGGTGAAGGCAAGACGCTTGTCGCCGTGCTGCCCTCTTACCTCAACGCGCTGGCCGGTAAGGGCGTGCATATCGTCACGGTCAACGATTATCTGGCAAGGCGCGACAGCGAATGGATGGGTAAGATTCATAATTTTCTGGGTCTCTCCGTCGGTCTGATTGTCCATGGCCTCACGAGCGCCGAGCGCCGCGCTGCTTATGCCGCCGATATTACTTACGGCACAAACAACGAGATGGGGTTTGATTACCTGCGTGACAACATGGCGCTCTACAGCGCCAACATGGTCCAGCGGGGTCACACCTTCGCCATCGTCGACGAGGTCGACTCGATCCTGATCGACGAGGCCAGGACGCCGCTTATTATATCCGGACAAGGCGACGAATCGACAGACCTGTATACGAAAGCTGACGAGTTTGTCTGCAAGCTGAAAAAGAAAGTCTACGCGACCATCGACGACAAGATGCAGGAAGAGGAAGACCTGGATGCCGATTACGTCGTCGACGAGAAGGCCAGGACCGTAACGCTGACAGCGCGCGGTATCGCAAAAGCCGAGCAATACTTTGGGCTTGAAAACCTGTCAGATCTCGAAAACAATACGCTCTCCCACCATATCAACCAGGCGATCAAGGCCCACGGCATCATGCAGCTCGACGTGGACTATGTCGTCAAGGACGGCGAGGTCATTATCGTCGACGAATTCACCGGCCGCCTGATGTTTGGCCGCCGCTACAACGAAGGCCTTCATCAGGCCATCGAGGCCAAGGAGCACGTGACGGTTGCCCACGAGAGCAAGACGCTGGCGACGATCACCTTCCAGAACTATTTCCGTCTGTATACTAAGCTCTCCGGCATGACAGGTACGGCACTGACGGAGGAGGAGGAGTTCGGCTCCATCTACAACCTCGATATCATGGAAATCCCGACAAACCGGCCGCTTATCCGTATCGATAATTCCGACGTCATTTATAAAACGGAGAACGGCAAGTACCGTGCCATCATCAATCAGATCGAAGCATGCCACAAGAAGGGGCAGCCTGTGCTCGTCGGTACCGTCTCCATCGAAAAGAGTGAAACACTGGCTGCGTTGATCAAGAAACGCGGTATTCCACACAATATCTTAAACGCAAAGAACCACGAGAAGGAAGCTGAAATCATTGCTCAGGCCGGCAAACTCGGCGCTGTCACCATCGCAACGAACATGGCGGGACGCGGCACCGACATCAAGCTTGGCGGCAATGCTGAATATCTGGCGAAAAACGACCTGAGAAAAGCCGATATACCCGATGAAATCATTATCGAGGCGACAGGCTTTGCCGATACTGATAACGAGGAAATTATTGCCGCCAGAAGCATGTATGCCGAGAATTTAGCAAAACACAAAGGGGCGACATCTGCCGAAGCGGAGAAGGTCAAGGAGGCCGGTGGCCTCTTCATCCTCGGCACCGAGCGGCACGAATCGCGCCGCATCGACAATCAGCTCCGCGGCCGTGCCGGCCGTCAGGGAGACCCGGGAGAATCGCGCTTTTATATCGCCATGACCGACGATATCATGCGCCTGTTCGGCTCGGAACGCATCATGGGCATGATGAATACGCTGGGCCTCGACGAGGATACGCCCATTGACCAGAAAATCCTTAGCAACGCCATCGAGCAGGCTCAGAAGAAGGTGGAGAGCCGGAACTTCCAGGCACGCAAGCACGTCCTTGAATACGACGACGTCATGAACACCCAGCGCACGCTCATCTATGCCCAGCGCCGGAAGGTCTTAGACGGCGAGGATATTAAAGCAAACATTCAGGGCATGACCAGCGACGTGATCGACTCGGCCATCAGTGCCAACCTCGGCGAGCATGACGAAATCACGGAGCAATCCGTGCTGGATGAAATCGTCAAACCCTTTGAGCAGCTGTTTTTAAGAAGAACAGATATCCCGAAGGTCTCGGCAACAAATAAGCTCAGTCATGAGGAGCTGAAGGACCTTCTGTACGATAAAGCCATCGCCGTCTATGAAGCCAAGGAAAAGGACCTCGGCTTCCTCCCCGACACGCAGCTCCCCCTCATGCGCGAGTTGGAGCGCGTTATCATGCTCCGCGTCGTCGACGAGTACTGGACAGAGCACATCGACGCCATGGAAGAGCTCCGCGACGGCGTCCGCTTACGCGCTTACGGGCAGATCAATCCTGTTGATGAATATAAGCGCGAGGGCTACGATATGTTCGAGGCCATGATCGGCGGTATCAAGGAGGAGGTCGTGCGGCGCCTCTTCATCGCCAGGGTGAAGAAGGAACAGTCCCTCGAACGCAAGAGTGTCGCCAGAAATCTAAACGCCATCAATAACGCAGGCGGCGACGATTCTATCAAGAAGCAGCCTGTCAAGAAGGGCCAGAAGATCGGCCGCAACGATCCGTGCCCCTGCGGTAAAAAACGTCCCAATGGGCTGCCGATGAAATATAAGGACTGCTGCGGCAAGGACGAGTAAGCATGCCGTTTATAGAAAACAAAGCGGGCGACATGCTGTTTATGACATCGACGGCGCTCGGTGTGACACACGCGTTCACGACCCGGTTCGGCGGTGTAAGCGAGGGTATTTACGAGTCGCTGAATCTGGGGCAGAATGTGGGCGACGACCCGGCGTGTGTCCGCCGGAATTATGAGCTGCTCGGTTCGGCGCTGGGCTTTGACGCCGACCGACTTGTTTTGTCCCGGCAGGTTCACGGCATAACCGTCCGGCATGTAAAAAAAGAGGATATGATGTCGCCCTTCGCGCCTGTTCCTTACGAAGCCGACGGCCTCATTACAGAGGAAAAAGATGTCCCGCTTATGATTTTTACAGCCGACTGTGTGCCGATCCTCCTGTATGATCCGGGCAGAGCCGTTGGCGCCGTTCACGCCGGGTGGCGCGGAACCGTCGGGGACATTTCCGGGGCAGCCATCCGTCAAATGGCGCGCTGCTTTGGCAGTCGGCCGTCGGATATCCGTGCAGCCATTGGCCCGTGCATATCGGCATGCTGCTATGAGACGGGCGAGGATGTCAAAACCGCCGTTTTCAATGTTTTGGGAGGCGAAGCGTCCGCTTACGTAACCCCCCGGGGCAAAAAGTTTATGACCGACTTAAAGGGTATTAACAGGCTGCTGCTGATACGCGCGGGCGTGAAACCCGCCAATATCGAGGCTTCACCGGAATGCACGTCATGCCTCAGCAGGAAGTTTTGGTCCCACCGGGTCACAAGCGGAAAGCGCGGGAGTCAGGCCTCGATCATTATGATGAAAGGAAGTATGAATTGAACCGGAAAGCTATACGAAATATCGTACTTCTTATAATAACCGCCGCGATTTTGATCTCACTAAGCTCCTGTGAAACGCCTGTGGCCGAGCTTGATCCGGATGTGACACCGGAGGCAACCTCATCGGAGAGCATCCCCGCCGTCAGTACGGCCGATAACTTATTCACGGTGCGGTATGAAGCCGCCTATTCGTTCAATCCGATCACGGGGACAAGCCCCGATAATATGGCGCTCGTACCGCTGATGTACGAAGGCCTTTTTGTTTTAAACGAGAAAATGGAGGCTGAGCCTGTCCTGTGCGAGCAATACGAAACGACGGACGGCATCAACTATACCTTCACGCTGAAATCCGGCATAACGTCCAGTGATAAATCGACGCTCACCGCGACGGACGTGAAGTATTCCCTGAATTTAGCGATGCAGTCCGGCAGGTTTGCCGGACGCCTTAAAATAATTGACGGTATCACGGCCGTTGACGCACTGACCCTGAAAATCACGCTCAAGTCGGCCAATCGAAAGCTGCCCGAGCTTCTGGACATTCCGATCATCAAAAATAACACCAGCGATCAAAATTATCCACCCGGCTCCGGCCCGTATTACTATTTGAAAACGGGCGTACCGCGCCTTGTCCTGTTCCCGGATCACCGGGATGCCGGTAAAATGCCTGTGCCGGTCATATATCTGACAGACTGTTCCAACGCCGATCTCTCCATGGCGTTTTCGTCGCAGGCTGTCGATTTATTCCGGGACGATCCTGCCGACACATCGGATATAAATATCCAGAGTGAGCATGAGATCCGGTATTACGATACGACAATTCTCCAGTTTATCGGCTTTAATGCGAAGAACGATCTGTTGGCAGGCTCTGAACTGAGGCGCGCCTTCGGCTTCATCATCGACAGAAAAGATATCGTCAGCAGCGTCTACTCCTCGCATGCAACGGCGTCGCCCCTTGTGCTGAGCCCGTTATACAGGTATTATAGCCCGTCATGGGAAAACAACGCGGCGGATCCCCTAGCAAAGGTCTCGGAGATATTTAACGCATTGGATTTGAAGGACGACGACAGCAATGGGTATCTGGAGGCCCCGAACGGAAGCGGCGGGTGGACGCCATTCACGCTGAAATTCGTTGTGAACGGCGACAATATATACAAGGTTGCGGCGGCACAGCTAATAACGGATGCCCTGAAATCTGCCGGTATCGACGTCAATCTCACAAAACTCCCCTGGGATGCGTACAAGGCTGCTCTTGAAAGCGGCAGCTTTGATATGTACTACGGCGATGTCTGTCTGCCGGCAGACTTTGATTTGTCCGAGCTTCTCGCTCCCGGCGGGTCGCTGGACTACGGTCATGTCGGGCATTCGGAATATCTGTCGCGCATTGAAAGTTTCCTGGCGGCGGCCGGTGAGGACGAGGAAAAGGATGCGGCAAAAAAAATGTGTGCGTATATCGCCGAGTTCGCGCCGATACTGCCCGTTCTGTACAGGCAGCTCAATGTCCACACGAACAAGAATGTTGTGTCGAACATGAAGCCGACACAGTCAAACATATTCTACGGCCTCACCGAATGGAAAATAAACCTCGGCTAAACGTGAAAACTCCTATCACATAGGCTTTTCATGCACGGCTAATCTTCAGCATTATATGGAGGTTTCTATGAGCGTATTTCGATGCTTTACGGAAAAACGGCCTGGCTTTGATATCGAGGCCCGCGGTCTCAAACATGACTTGCGGGAATTTCTCGGGATAAAAGGTCTTCGTTCCGTACGCATTTTTAACAGATATGATACCGAGGGCATCACCGACGCGATCTATCAGAAAGCCAGGAGTACCGTTTTCTCGGAGGCGCAGGTCGACGACCTGTATGACGAAAAGCTGCCGGTATTCACCGAAGCGGTGCATTGGATCCTGGGCGTCGAGGCGCTGCCGGGGCAATTCGACCAGCGCGCCGATTCCTGCGCACAGTGCATCCAGATCCTCACCTGTCAGGAGCGCCCCGTCGTCAAAGCCGCGAAGTTTTATGTGTTCTTCGGGACGCTTTCAGAAGATGATAAAAGCCGCCTGCGCGATTACCTGATCAATCCTGTGGAAACGCGGCAGGCGGACATGATAAAGCCGGAGACGCTGCATCTGGATTTTCCCGTTCCGCCGCCCGTCGGCGTCGTCGGGGGATTCGTTTCGGCCGGCGAGGATGACCTCCGGCGTATCCTCGACGACTACGGCCTGGCCATGGAGCTCGACGATCTGCGCTTCATGCAGGCGTACTTCCGCGATACCGAAATGCGCGAACCGACCATAACGGAGCTGAAGCTTGTCGATACTTACTGGTCCGACCATTGCCGCCATACGACGTTCGGTACGCATCTGGAGGGTGTCGAGATTGAGGATGAGGCTGTCGGAAACGCGTACCGAATGTATCTGGAC
>CAZJCH010000149.1:0-6317 GCA_964544005.1 uncultured Papillibacter sp. | reverse complement strand
TCAATTTTTCAGCTATATCCATAGTCTCTCCCGTCACCACTTCGTCCTGGTTTCCACAACCTTGCCGACAATCATGAGACGCTCCAACTCGTGCCCGCGGAGCGTGATGGTTTTATACGCGTCGTTAAACGGAACAAGCGCGACCGCCCCGTCCGAATAGTAGTATTTTTTCAGCGTGGCCTCATTGTCCCCGTAGATGACAACGCCGAGATCACCGTTTTGCAGGTTGCGCTGGAGCCGGACAAGGGCGAGATCGCCCTCGCGGATATACGGGGCCATCGAATCGCCTTTAACAACCAGATATCGGTAATCCGACCCATTCTTCACCTCGGCCAGGGCGCTGCCCAGATCCTCCTCGATCGCAAACGCATCGTACCCGGCCTTGACGGTACCGATGATCCGTACGCGCGAAACAGGAGCGATCGCGCTCAACAGATTCGTCAGATCGAGCAGATGATCCGTCGTCACGCCGAAAAATCCCGCAATGCGGGCAATCGTCTCCGGCTCCGGCAGCGCGCGCCCCGCCTCCCACTTGGCAATCGTCTGCTGCGTCACGCCAAACCGGGATGCCAGCTCCGCCTGTGTCAGCTTGTTATCTTTTCGCAGCTGCTTCAGCTTTTTTGACAGCATTCTTCTCACCTAACGAATAACCACAACCGGTGGTTGTATTTTATATATCCAGAATACAACCGCCGGTTGTATTTGTAAAGAGCTTTTATGGGACTCGGAAAAGAATTCGTGTTTTTACATGCCGAGCAGTGTTTTATTGAAATACTCAGTGACATGGCGAGTCTGGTTCTCGCTTTGAGCATAACTTAATAATACGCTGTACAAGTCAGAGGACAATTATGCTGGCCAAATGAAATCCAAAATGAACGTTCCGATATTACGGTGCAAAAAGCGTGGGCCGGAAAGCAGATCAACTGTTTGTAATAGGATTGTGCTTTTTCCATCTGCCTGAAATAAAGTACACAAGGCCGATCAACGCACCTACATATGCAGCCAAAGCAGCTCCCCACCAAACACCCCAATAACCGAGGGCCAGGACTGTCTGCATAAGCCAAACCAGACCCATTCGCGCAACAAATCCGTCAATAAGACCAGTTATTAATGCAAACGAAGCGTAACCAAGACCGTTAATAAGACTGATAAATGGCTGATATAGTGCAAATGCCATGTATGTAACAAGATTGATGACCATAAATCTTGGAGCCATATCCAACACTTGCGGATTTGTGTCGAACATGCCGATTATTGTTTCTGGGAACATAAGCCCAATGCTTCCCAAAACGGCACACATCATAATAAGCACTATTAGTGAAAACAGGTAGATTTTTTTAACCCTGTCATGTTTTCCGGCCCCGATGTTTTGCCCCGTCATAGCCGCGGCCGCTGTACCGACAGACGATGTGAATATTGCTATTACCATACGCAGCTTGTCGCCAATGCCAGATAGCGCGGAAATAACAACACCGTATGAATTAATGCATGCTGCTACATACATTGTAGATATGTTGACGGCAATATGCTGCAAGGCCATTGGGAAACCCAGGCGAACGTACATTTTCAATATGCTCTGATCCATTTTAAAGCTTTGCAGCTTGAAATCGAAACCGAAAGCGACCCGATGCCGATATAGGTAGCCGAGAGAGAACAGAAAAGAAAGTCCCTGCCCTATAATAGTTGCCAATGCAGCGCCAAATGTTCCCATTTTTAACGGTCCAACAAAAATTACATCCAGCACTATATTTGTAATTGTAGCTATAGCAATAAAAATAAGCGGATGCTTGCTGTCTCCCATTCCTCGAAGCATGGCGCCAACACTGCTGTAACCAAAGATGAACACGAGTCCGGCAAAGCTGCAGTATGCGTAATCCGCTGCCATATTCCAAGCTACAGACGGAGTATTCAGCAGCCTAAGCAGCGCCGGAGTGCACGGGAGCGCAATTGCCGTCAGGAATAATGAAAGCAATATCACAAATGTGAACATCGTCCCAATAGATTTTTTAACAGACTCATTATCATTTTTCCCGATGAACTGGGAAATGATCACCTGTCCCGCGCCGCTTATGCCCATGCTGAAGTTAGTAAACAGCATAATTATTGTACCTGCCGATGACACTGCTGAAATGCCGGCAGTACCATTAAATTGGCCTACAACAACAGTGTCCACTATTGTATAGAGAATTTGCAGCAGGTTTGCTAAGACGATCGGTATCGAAAAGCATATGAGCTGCTTGAAAACGCCACCCTGCGTTAAATCTTTCGACATTGATTTTTCCACAAATCTGTCCTCTCGAAAGTGTATAATTTTAAGATTCTACTGAATAGCCGCTTTTGACGCTACTACAATAATCTTACCAGGACATTCTGGGACCCAATGAAAATTGCAATATAAACTGAGGAAACCAGACTGACCGCTTGGGCGGTCTGTTCGATTCCCTCAGTTGTCACCGCTCCACAGAGCGGAGTAATTGACAGCTATATGTAAAAATTTAACCTTGATTCGACCTTATTTATCGTTTTTCTCAACATTATCCATTCTCGGGAAGCATTTGCCGCAAATAATGCAGCGTTTCTTGTCGTTGTATTTGCAGTAGCGAACATTGTCTCCCATGTAATCATAAGTATACTTACGGTTAAAGTACTGCTTTTGTACTGCACCTGAGCCTTCTGGCCCCCGTGTGATAGTCCCCCATGTACCGTCTAGAAATGCTGCCTGGAAAAGTATTGGCTTCTTCATTTTACGGAATTTAATCGGGCAGTGCCATACATTTGGCGGGAATCTGATTACGGTTGGCTTCGTAATAATTTTGCTTTCCATATGGTCCGGATCATCACCGATAAATATCTCAATTTCACTGTCGAAATCAAACATATTCATAGGATCTGAGCCCATGAAGAAGAGATACTCGTCTTTACCTTGATGGAAATGTGGTTCCTCCATATTATTTGCCTCAGTAAATATCTGCCATCCAATATGATATGAAGCGCCCTCCATATATGTCTCTCCACGAAGGTATGTCTTGGGATTAGGCATCCATGATCCCCAGTCAGTAACCTCTTTGGGCATTGCAAGGACACTCTTAGCAATATTAGCAGAAAGCTCAGGTTTTGGCGCTTTCAGCATAGTCGCATCTGTGTAATGCTTCTGCTTATATCCGGGAACAAGTGCGCACGTTTCCCAGTCCGGCGCTTTTGTATGGTCATATGCGCCCTTGTCAGTATATAATTTCACGCCGTCTTCATTGACTGCCGTCCATTTTACAGACTTCACTTTGCCTTCAGTCGGATAGCGATGTGACTCTTCCTCAACGAATATGAGCATGTCTTTGCCTTCATTGCCGGCTACTTTCTTTATATAGCCGGGGTTGCCTGAAAACTGTGCTGCCTGAAACAGTATTGGCTTATCAATTCGGACAAAGTTCAGCGGGCCGTGCCAATAACCTTTTGGTACTCTGACTGCAGTCGGCTCGGTTATAACAATTTTCTCCATTGTGTCAAGAGTCTTACCCATGTAAAAATGGATCTCAGCATCAAAGGACAGAAACACATCTGGCAGTGATGCGCCAAGGAAGAACATCGTTTCCTCTTCTCTGTGGCATATTGGTTCTGAGTCCATGAGCACAGGAGCCTGAATTATTTGAAAGCCTGCTGTAAGATTTGAATCTGGTATCGCTTTTTCGCCGTGCAGGTAAGGCTGAGGGCCATGGCTCCACAGGCCGAAAGCTGCATCTTCTGGTTGGAATTCGTAGACTAATCTTTCAAATTTTTCTAGCATAATTCTTCTCCCTACAAAAAATTGTTTTGCTGACTGAACGGCTTCCAGCCGTTCAGTCAGCAGAAACTGTTTTATGTATTATCTATTGATACTCTAAATCTTCAGTCGTTTATTTGAATGTAATGCTAGCATAGTCACAGTTACCGGCAAGTCTGTATGTAACATTGGCTACATCACTGTCCCATGCGCGAAGTGCAAGAGCTTCGCAGACAGGCATCCACATATCATAATCAGCGAACATAACCATTGCTTGGTAGAGCAGTTCTGAACGCGCTGCGGGATCGTAAGTGGAAGCAGCTCCATGTGAAAGCCTGCCATATTCATCACGGCTCTCTCCCTTCCATCCCAACGGTATAAAGTCAGGATAGTTGGCAAGAGCATCAGCGGCAAGCATGCACGGGCTGGAGGCAAAATAGAAACCAATGTCGAAGCCTGTTTCATCCATCAGCGCGCCGAAGTATGTTGCCTGATCAAGTGATGTGATAGTCGCTTCAACGCCAATTTGTTTCAAGCTCTGCTGGAGAACAAGCGCTGCATCATTATACATTTCCCAACCGTTTGTTATGATCTTAACGGTTTGACCAACCAGTCCGGATTTCTCAGCATATTCCTTTGCTTTATCAAGATTGTAGCCAGTTGCGTAGTAGTCTGCCAAGTTATTGAAACGGTCTTCGTAATCAATCATATGCTCAGAGCATGGGTAATTCGTAAAAGCTGAAGCGCCGTCGAACATAACCTTATTCATTGACTCCCGATCCATTGCATAGCTGACCGCCCAGCGTGCTTCTTTTGAGGCAAGAGGCCCATTAAAGCTGAAATATGCAGTGTGACAGTATCCGCTCCATGCTTTGTCTACAGTACAGCCAAGAGATTCGACATAATCAGCGTCAGCAACCGTGACACTGGAGGCTATATCAATATCGCCGGTCTCAAGTGCGTTGATGATCTGCGCGTTTTCACTGATAACCTTGAATCTAAGCGTTTTAATCTTTGCGGGATCACCCCAGTAGTTCTCATTTCTTTCAGCTGTGATCTGGCTGTTTACAACATAATCTGTAACAACGTACGGGCCTGTGCCGATCGTATGATTGGACATATATTCATCGTCATATGATTCCTCATCATAAATGAGCATCTGCAGCATGTTTGGTTCCTGCGTAACGTCGTATTGTGTGTACCAAACGTCCATCGTGTAGGGGCCGGTGACTTTTGTCTTTTCAAAGTCGATGGCCTTAACATTGAGGTAAAAACGTGGGTCTTCTTTGCAGAGTTTCATTGTGAACATTACATCGTCCGCTGTAAGGGGATTGCCATTGGCGAACTTAACGCCCTCACGTATAGTAAGCTTATATTCAATGTCACTAATTGATTCATAGCCTGTGGCCAGCAGCCAGATTTTCTCGCCGCTGGGTGACAAATCCCACAGGGGCTCATAGAAAGCGTAGGTGACGCTCACAAATGAACCGGATGAGTGCATGGGATTCAATGTGCCGCAGTCATCTGCAAGAGAAATATTAAGCACTCTTGTCTCATTTGAGTCTACGTCTGCTTCAACTTCTGTAGGTTTGACTTCTTCTGTGACTTCTTTGATTTCTGATGATGCACTTGGAGTTTCTGCGGGTTTTTTGGTGCCAGTATCACCGCAGCCGGTAAAGACACCCAAAACCATAACCAGAATCAGTAGTAAAGCGATTGCCTTGACAGTTTTTCTCATTTACTTGTCCTCCTTTAAATTTAGTAATTCTTTATAACGGCAGCATGCCACATAGTGCCCGGGTTTGAATTCCTCGAGCTCTTGAGGCTTACTGCAGCATTCCTGAACATATTGACACCTTGCCGCAAACCTGCATCCAGGTTTGGGATTAATGGGCGAGGTAATTTCGCCTTTTATCAAAATGCGTTTCAAATTATTGGGATACTTCGGAATGGGTATTGCGGATAAAAGTGCTTTGGAATAGGGATGAAGCGTATTATCGAAAAGTTCGTTTGCCGGCGCTTTTTCAACGACCTGACCGAGGTACATAACCATAATTTCATCTGACATGTATCTAACAACTGAAAGATCGTGAGTGACGAACATATATGCAAAGCCTCTCTCTTCCTGCAGATCAAGCATAAGATTGATAATCTGAGCCTGTATTGAGACATCCAGAGCAGAAACGGGCTCATCGCATACAATGAACTTTGGGTCAAGAGAAAGGGCGCGCGCAATACCAATGCGCTGTCTACGTCCGCCGTCGAGCTCATGAGGATATGAATGTTCAAAGCGTGAAGCAAGCCCAACGGTGTCCATAAGTTGACGGGTTTTTACCAGCATATCACTTTTCGACATTCCCCCACGCATTAGCAAAGGTTCTTTTATGGCTTCTCCGACTGTCATACGCGGATCGAGGGAAGAAAATGGATCCTGGAAGATGATCTGCATCTGTTCACGAAGTGCATATAGTTCACGACGTGACGGCTTTGTAATGTCTTTCCCCTCAAAAATAATCTTGCCGTCAGTTGAATCAGCCAAGTGCAATATCGTCCTGCCAAG
>CAZJCH010000148.1:0-6329 GCA_964544005.1 uncultured Papillibacter sp. | reverse complement strand
TTTTCAAGAGCCGACAGCGCCGCGTAATAGACGCTGTCGAAGACCTGGTGCTCATGTAAAAACTTAACTTCCGTTTTTGTGGGGTGGACATTCACGTCCACATCGCACGGGCTGAGTGTAATATAGAGCACACAGGAGGGAAAGCGTCCCGTGAACAAAACATTTCTATATGCCTGTTCCAGCGCCGCCTGCAACGTCTTTGACTTCACATAGCGCCCGTTGACGAAGAAGAACTGATAGCTCCTGTTCCCGCGCGCGCAGGCAGGTACCGATACATATCCTGTCGCTGCAACTTCTCCGTCGCTTGTATGCGCGGCGAGGAGCCCGCCGGCAAATTCCCGGCCGAAAATGCTGTAAATACAGGAATCCATACGCCCGTCTCCAGGGGTATGACACTCTTCCTTACCATCTCTTATATACCGGACGGAGACCTCAGGATGCGATAGCGCACAACAGATGACCTGCGATGACACACCGGCGCCTTCCGCCCTGTCCGTTTTCATAAACTTAAGTCTGGCGGGCGTATTATAAAACAGATCACGCACGATCAGCGTCGTGCCTTCAGGACAGCCTGCGATTGTTTTTTCCTTGACAATACCGCCTTCAACGGAGAGGCTCGTCCCCACGGCGGTGTCTTTTTCGCGCGTCAGAAGCTCGACTCTCGAGACTGACGCGACGGCGGCCAGCGCCTCGCCTCGAAACCCGAGTGTTGATATCGCTTCCAAGCCTTTTTCGTCGCGCAGCTTGCTCGTCGCGTGCCGCAGAAATGCCGTTTCCGCGTCCTCGGGCGCGATGCCGCAGCCGTTATCCGACACTCTGATATATGTCATGCCGCCGTTCTTAATTTCAACGGTGATCATGCTCGCGCCGGCGTCTATTGCGTTTTCCACAAGCTCCTTGACCACGGAAGCGGGCCGTTCAACGACCTCGCCGGCAGCGATCAGGTCAGCCACATGGGGGGTGAGCTGTAGAATTTTAGACAAGTATCACCATTCCTTCTTAATCTGTATATTCGTTTTCGCGTACTGCTTATAAGTATAATATCGGCAGCCCCTTTACATTGATGGGATCTACATCGAGGATTACCGGATCGCCGACGGCACACTCTATACTCGTCACGTCAATAAGGGTGTACAGCATGCCCACGTTTCCCAAAACGCGCGTCCGTTGCCCGTCCAGCTTGACGTGAAGGTCGCTCCGCCGGCGGCGGAGCAGATCAAAAAAGCTCCGCTCGCTGATATGCCGGTCGACACCGAAGCCGTGGTAATATCCAACCGATAATACGGCGATCTTTGTCGGCTTACTCAGGACACACCCGCGCTCTCCGCCGATGCGGTGGCCCTTCGGAAACCATCCAATTTCTTCAATCCCGGCTTCAATATACCCAACCCGACTGATTCCAGGCACATTTTTGCCGGGTATACGCCCGGACAGCGCGGTATCTACGCGCACGGCGTCCATCCTGCCGAAGTCGTATCTGAATAGCGCCGCCGAATCACAGATATGGGCTATACCCGTCTCAAATCCCATTTCCGTTATTTTGTCGAGCACCTGATTAAACAGATTATACTGCTGTTCCGTCAGCTTCTTGCTGCTGGCCGAAGCGGCGTACGTCGTAAACATGCCGATGATGGCAAGACTCGACATATATTTGAAGATAGACGCCATTTTATCTGTCTCCGTCGGCAGGAATCCATACCGGCCAAGCCCCGTATCGACCTTGATCTGGACCTCGGCGACTGTTTTCCGCGCTTCGGCCAGGCCGTTGACCGCGACGGCGGCGTCATAAGACCCAACGGTACAGATGACGCTCAAATCAATGAGCTCGGCGACCTCTTTGGGATCGGCGGTGCTGCGGAGCATCATGATCGTCTCCTCAACAAAGCCGTTGCCGCGCAGAAACGCGGCGTCCTTCGGGTCTGACACGGCAAAGTATCGGATACCGTCGTCACGAAGAAGTTTTGCAATATCAAGAAGGCCCATTCCGGAGGCGTTGGCACTCAAATCGGCATAGATCGTGGCACCTTCGGCCCGCTCCTTGATCGCTTTGACATTGTTCCTGACGATGCGCCTGTCAATAACCAGGTGTTTCATGAGAGACCTCCTATAGTGAAACGCGGTTTCCGATATTTCCCGTTATGTGTCGATTATACATTATTAACATTGTAAATTCTATAATAAAATGCTAAAATAATTACTGATGGCGGCCGTTTTGGGGTCACTGTCTCATATTTTTCAGCGGAGGATCATAAAGCGTTTGAATAAAAAGGAAATTCATCCGGACGATATAGAAAAACAAAAGCAAGCCCTCGAGCGGATCCGGAAGGACAACGATCGGGCGAAGGTTCCTCCGCTTGCTTGTGTTGACACTTACGGTTGCCAGCAGAACGAATCCGACAGCGAAAAGCTGCGAGGTATGCTCGGCAGCATGGGATATGGATTTACGGACAACGAGCATGATGCGGATGTCATTGTGATCAACACATGCGCCGTCAGGGAACACGCCGAAATGCGTGTTTACGGTAATGTCGGAGCGCTCGTCCATTCAAAGAGGAGTAAACCCGAGCAGATCATCGTGTTATGCGGCTGCATGGTTCAGCAGCCGAAGGTCGCCGATAAAATCCGCCGTTCGTACAGGCACGTCGATATCGTTTTCGGCCCGCAGGCGCTGTGGCGGTTTCCAGAGCTCCTGGAGCGCGCCATGAAAGAACACTGCCGGGTTTTCTCTATCGACGATGAGCCGGGCGCCATTGCCGAGGGGCTCCCCGCCATCCGAGACGGCGGGGTCAAGGCCTGGCTTTCCATCATATACGGCTGCAACAATTATTGCTCCTACTGCATCGTTCCATACGTCCGGGGACGCGAGCGCAGCCGCCGCCCGGAGTTAATCCTTGACGAGGCGCACCGGCTTGTTTCAGAAGGATACAAAGACATCACGCTTTTGGGGCAAAACGTCAATTCCTACGGACGGGATTTAGATCAAGCGCTCGATTTTTCGGAGCTGTTGCGACGGATCAATGAAATTGACGGGGAATATCTAATCCGTTTTATGACAAGCCATCCGAAAGACGCCAGCGAGCGGCTCTTCAAGGCAATGGCCGAATGTGAAAAAGTCGCGCAGCACCTTCATCTGCCGTTTCAGGCCGGCAACGACCGCATCCTGCAGGCAATGAATCGCGGCTATACAAAGTCCCAATATCTTGAGCTGATAGAGACTGCGCGGCATTATATACCCGATATCGTTCTGACAAGCGATATCATCGTCGGTTTCCCCGGCGAGACGGAAAACGAATTTGAGGACACGCTTTATATCCTTGAAAAAGCGCGATTCGACGCGCTGTTTACCTTTATCTACTCAAAGCGAGAGGGAACGCCGGCGGCTTCAATGGAAGACCCTGTTCCGAAAGCTGAAAAACAACGCCGTTTCGACGTGTTATTAAAGCTTCAGAACGCGATATCGGAGGAAAAGCATACCGAGTACGTCGGTAAAACGCTCAGAGTACTTGTCGACGGATCGTCGGGTGATTCGCTGTATCCGCTGACTGCCAGGACAAACGGCGGGCGACTCGTTCATCTCTCAGGAAATAATGAACCAATTGGTGTATTTAGAAACGCAAGGATCACCGGCAGTAATACATGGGCTCTGTATGGAGAGTTACTTTAGATAGAAGAGATAAGGAGTTATGTCTATGGCCCCAGTAGTAAAAATCTATCGTTCAGGCAAGCTCATCCGCACAGCGGAAGGTGTGGAGGGTGAAACCTTATACGAAAGGATTATCACAGAGGATATTTATCTAGAGGCACCGTGCGGCGGCAAGGGAAAATGCGGTAAATGCCTTGTCCAGCTGACGCCTGGCGGGGAGAAAATCCGCGCCTGTCAGACGCGCGTCACGGGCGATATGGAGGTCTATCTGCCCGATGAAATGAAGATGAATATCGCAGGTTCTGACGTAAAGACGAGGGCCTCAGAATTCAAGGGTCCGCTCGGCGTCGGTATCGATATCGGTACGACAACAGTTGTCGCGCACCTCACAGCTCTTCCGACATGCACGCGCATCGCCACTGCAAGCGGCGTCAACGCGCAGCGGACTTATGGCGCCGATGTCATCAGCCGTATCCAGTATTGCGCGGATAACGGGCACGAGGAGCTGACACAGGTCATCCGTGAGCAGTTAGGCCGGCTGATAATACAGGCCTGCGAAAAAGCAGGTGCTAAGCCAGAGGACGTTCATTATATTTCCGTCGCGGGCAATACGATCATGCAGCACCTGGCTGCCGGCTTGTCGCCGGTTGGTATGGGTGTGACGCCGTTTACACCGGTGACACTGTTCGGCGATGAGTGGCCGGCCGGCGATGACCTGCCGGTAGCAAAAGACGCCAAGATTTATTTCGCACCCTGCGTTTATTCCTATGTGGGCGGCGATATCACGGCCGGCATGCTGGCGTCGGATATTGAAAGTATTCCCGGGACAGGCGTTTACCTTGACATCGGTACGAACGGTGAAATAGCGCTGAAAGCAGGAGAAAAATATTACTGCTGTGCCACTGCCGCAGGTCCTGCATTTGAGGGCGCTGAAATAGCCAAGGGTATGGCCGCCATCCAGGGCGCTATCAGTCATATCCGTTGGAACGATGACAAGGGGCTTGAGCTGACTGTTATCGGCGATGTAGCACCAGAGGGACTCTGCGGCTCGGGTCTGATGGATGCGCTTGCGATTATGGTGTCCACAGGCGCTGTCGACGAAACCGGCCGGCTACTGGAGTCCGAAGCGGTCTCCCATGAAATCTCTAAATATCTCGGTAAGCGTGACGGTAAAAACGTCTTCTGGCTCTCTCGGGAGCATGATGTTTATATGATTCCGAACGATGTCCGAAAGCTGCAGCTGGCCAAGGCCGCCATTGCCGGGGGCATTGAAACACTGCTTCAAACGGCCTGCATTAAGGCGGAGGATGTGGATTCTTTCCTGCTGGCCGGAGGATTTGGAAGCTTTCTCGACCAGAACAGCGCGGCAACCATCGGATTGTTCCCAAAGGCATTTCTGCCGGTCGCCAGAACAATGGGTAACATGGCGGGAGAAGGTGCAGCTATGGCACTCTGTTCTGAAAGCGCACGCGAGGCCCTTCAGAAAATGATGGCTAATTTTGAGGTTATCGAGCTAGGGACGAGCAAGATATTCAACGAGCAGTTTATAGAACAAATGATGTTTGAAGGATAGGCGGAATCATTATGCTTAATTATGATGAATTAATACAGCTTGCTAAGGACTGCGGTTTTACAAATGTCGGACCTCTTGACGTATCTACCCTAGCGTTTTTGCCCGAGGTCCGTGATATGTGCGCATCCGACCGCTGCCAGAGCTATGGCAAGAACTGGGCGTGCCCACCGGCCTGCGGGACGCTGGAGGAGATGCGGGAAAAGGTCAAAGGCTACAACCGGGGGATTCTTGTCCAGACGGTGGGGCAGCTTGAAGACAATATGGATTGGGAGAATATGCAGCTTACGGCTGAGAATCACGCCGATTACTTTAAAAAGCTGCACCAAGTGCTGAAAACACAATACCCAAACCTTCTGGCCATGGGCGCGGGTACCTGTACACGCTGCAAGGCGTGCACTTACCCGGAGGGGAAGCCCTGCCGTTTCCCTGATGAGCTCACCTATTCGATGGAAGCCTGCGGGCTCTTTGTCAGCAGAGTGTGCACCGACAACAACCTAAAGTATAATCACGGGCCGAATACCGTCGCGTATACAGGGTGTTTTCTGTTGGAGTAATATAAATGAACCCGGGATGTGATCGATTGGATATAAGATTGATGACTTCTGCCGACTACGACGCGGCCCGAGCCCTGTGGGATGACACGCCGGGAGTCGGGCTCAACAGCTTGGACGATTCCCGCGAGGGGATTGAACGGTATTTGAAGCGGAACCCCACATCGTGCTTTGTTGCGATTGACGGGAGCGAGATTGTCGGTACCATCATGGCCGGTCATGACGGCAGGCGCGGTATGATCTATCATATGACCATCAAGCCGCCATATCGGCGCAGGGGTATCGGTAAAAGGCTGGCCGCCGCCGCACTGGACGCCCTGTGTTCAGAAGGAATCACCAAAGTCATGCTGGTTGTCATGAAATCCAACGAAACCGGCAACAGCTTCTGGGAATCGCTTGGCATTATCGAGCGTAAAGATCTAGTTTTTAGGAGTCTTAGAATAATCGGATAAACCAGTTTATTTATATATAAAAGCAGACCTGTTTTTATATAACAGATCTGCTTTTTGGCAGGGGCAGAAGGATTTGAACCCTCGGCACGCGGTTTTGGAGACCGCTGCTC
>CAZJCH010000147.1:0-6345 GCA_964544005.1 uncultured Papillibacter sp. | reverse complement strand
GCCGGTTTGCAGGCGACGCTGACGCTGATTGAACGCGGACATAAGGTCGTTCTGCTTGAAAAGGAGCCGGTTCTCGGCGGAAATCTTATTGCGGCGGCTTCGATGGAGCTCAAGCACAACATGAAGGACTATCTCGAATATATGCGCCGGACGGTGACAAAAAGCGGCGCCGATATCAGGCTGGGAACCGCTGTAACTGCAGACATTATCAAGGAATTGGCGCCCGACGCGCTTGTCATTGCCGTCGGCGCCGAGCCGCGTATCCCGGATGTCCCGGGCGCTCAGCTCCCGCATGTCTATTGGGCAGCTGACGCCGATATGGGAAGGTGCGAGGTCGGAGAGGAAATCGTCATTGTCGGCGGCGGTTCACTGGGGCTTGAAAGCGCTGTGACCCAGGTCTCACGCGGGAAAAAAGTCAGAATAATTGAGATACTGCCCCAGCTCAGCGTTGGGAATGACGGCAGGGAGCTGCTGCACATACTCGAGGATAACGCCGTGGAGATATTGACAAACCGCAGGCTCATTTCGATTCATCCCGACAAAGTCATCTGCACGGTGATCGATACGGAGGCGGTGGAAGAATACAGGTGTGACACTGTTCTGATTTCCGCAGGCCTTGCATCCCGCAAAAAGACAGTTGAAATGCTGCGCCATCTGCTTCCGGAAACAGAGATCCATATTGTCGGAGACGCAAAACAGCCGCGTTCCCTGGGCGAGGCGGTACACGACGGTTTCAACGCGGCGCTCAATATATAGAACGCATATACCGGCAATGAATAAACTTGCGCGGTATATCAGGAGGTTCATCATATGGTTGAAAGCAAACACATATCAATTCCGGTCATGCCAAAACAGTGGCCGCTGCCCGAAAGGGCTTACCCGATCCCGCCCCGTGATAATCTGATGCGGGCGCTAAACCATGAAAAGCCGGTCTGGATGCCGAATTTATACGGATCATCCCAGGTTTATCTGTCGTCCGTTGCCCGTGACAGCCCGATTGAACGGACACAGGACGCTGTCGACTGGTTCGGTGTCGAGTACAAATATTCAGAAGCCCAGGGTTCAAATACGCCAAGGGGTAACGTACTGAAGGATGTTACCGAATGGGAGGAAAAGGTCCATTGGGAGGAGCTCAGCCAATATGACTGGGAGGCGGACGCAAAACGGCTGCAATGGGACAAATCGCTTGCCCTCTATATGCGAATGAGCAACGGCCCCTTTGAGCGGCTGCACGCGATGGAAGGCTTTGAACAGGCACTTATCGATCTCGTCCTGGAGCCCGAGGCTGTGCGTGCGTTTATGATGCGCCTGGTGGATTTCAAGATCGAGCTTTTCAACAAGATCCGGGACTACGTGCCACTGGATTATATTGTCGCAGGAGACGACTGGGGTACAATGCGTGCGCCGTTTTTTTCAACGGAAACCTTTGAGAAAACAATTCTGGAACCCACAGTGCGTTTTGTTGAGGCGGTGCATGCCAGGGGGACGAAATTTATCCATCACTGCTGCGGCGTCATCGATAGCTTTGTACCGTACATGGTTGAGGAAATCGGTGTGGATGGACTGGAAATACAGAACATCAACGACATATCGGGTATCCTGAAAAAATACGGCGGCCGCGTGACAGTGGAGTACCATACGGACCCGCGGCTCTGTTACGACCCGGATACCACAGAAAAGGAAATCCGGCGTCATGCCAAGGGAATCATCGATACATATGGGGCGCATGCCGTTCCGGGCTCTGGTGTGGTGATGAATATGGCGAGCAGTTTTGAGCATCTTTTTTATCCTATGGAAGAGACATTTTACGAATACAGCAGAGAAATGTACTTGGGATTACGTTAGGGCAGCGCGGGCTGTCAATAAATTCGTAAAAGGAGGCCAACTATATGGAAAATTCCGGGGTTTCGTCCGGAAACACATATATGACAGCAGAGCTGGCATCTCGGAAATGGGCCTTTGAGATACCGCCCGAGCCGATCGCTGAAGAGCAGATTCACGAAACGGTACAGGCGGAGCTTGTTGTGGTCGGCGAGGGAATGTCTGGATTATGTACCGCATTGTCCGCGCTGGAAGCCGGTGTCGATGTCATTATTGTCACAGCCAGCAGCAGGCCGGTAGGCCGCGGGGGCTCCGTGGCCGCTTCCTACAGTAAGGTCATGGAGGCGCAGGGGTATCCCCGGCAGGAAGTCGAGAACTTTTATCTTCAGGAGTTCGCTTCAGCCTCATATAACATTGATCAAAGGAAATGGTACAGCTTTTATAATAACAGTGAAACAGCCATGAACTGGCTGATTGATATGCTGGAAGCCGACGGGGTTGCCGTCGTCCTGGAGAAGGATAATGAGGATGAACCCTGCAGTCCGACGAATCAACCTGTCGGTTCGCATGCTTTCATGGGACAGGGGGTCACCTTCGTCGGAGCAGGTATTACGCTGGCACTTCAGACGCTTGAAAAGAATTATTTAGCCAAAGGTGGCCGCATCAGTTACAACACGGCAGCCCGGCAGCTGGTCAGGGATGAGTGCGGCAAGGGCCGCGTCTCGGCTGTCATTGCGGAGACCCGGGAAGGGAAGCGCATCAGGTACATGGCAGAAAAAGCGGTCGTTCTGGCGACAGGCGATTTCTCCGCCAACAGCGAGATGATGGCCAAATACTGTCCGGCATATGCCCGCTACTTTACAAATAATAAAGTCAATTATGATGCCGGATTTGTCGAGAAGGGCCTGTTCAAGGGCGACGGGCACCTGATGGCGCTTTGGGCCGGGGCGGCCTGGCAGAGAACATTTCCCAACGCTCCGCTCATTCAGGGCAGCCGTTTGTGTTCAAATATGCCTTACGGCGGCCACAGGGGGCTCAGAATCAATAAGAACGGCGAGCGCTTTATGAATGAAGATTGCAACGCGCCTTATACCGCCTTGTCGGTCCTGCGGGAACCGGGACAGGTAGCTTACGCGGTCTGGGGTACCAATTATGCCTATGATATTGATTGGCTTACCCATGGAAGTGTCAGAGGCAGTGGGAAAATGCCGCCCGAGGATGTGGTCGCCAAGTGGGAGAAGGAAATTGAGAACGGTAATGCTGTCAAGGGTCAGACGCTTGGTGCGGTCATTGATCAGCTGGGCCTTCCGATTCCCCAGACGCTGGCGACAATTGAACGGTACAACGAGATGTGCCGCGCAGGGCATGATGCCGATTTTCACAAGAAGGCAAAATATCTCCAGGAAATCAAGGATGGACCGTTTTACGGCGGCTCCATCAGCCAGTATCGCTTTTTTTCGGTACTCGGCGGCCCCAGAACGAATCAGCATATGCAAATCTGCGACGAAAACGACATACCGATCAAAGGGCTGTACGCAGCAGGTTCGATGATCGGCGATATGTACGCCAACTGCTATAATTTCAGGATTGCAGGTCATAATTACGGCTGCTGTTTGACTTTCGGATATCTCACAGGGAAGCATATCGCCCGTTATGAGTAAGTCTCCGGCAATACAATATAGATTGCGCTCATCTGTTATTAACAAAAAAGAAAGCAGGTCAAATCGTGGAGAACAAGCGATACGTTGAGGCAGAAAACACATTGCCTGTTTACGATACGTGCGATATCATGGTCGTCGGAGGCGGCAGCGCAGGCCACAGCGCAGCGATCGCCGCGGCGCGTGCCGGAGCAAAAAACATCATTCTGATGGAGCGGTACGGCTATATGGGTGGCGATGCTGTCGGCGGCTATGTTATAATGGTGCCGAAGCTGTCCTGGTATGATAAATGCTTTGTCCGCGGTATCCAGGAGGAATGGTTCTCCAGGATGGAAGGTATTCCCGGAGCCGTATTGGGGCCAAAGCCGGACAAGGTCGGACAAACCGATCCTGTACTCATTAACGCATGGAGGGCTGTACACGGCAGTGTCAGCGAAAGCGAACCGCATCGGCTTGTCAGAGCGGTCTATTTCGAGCCAAACCAGCTTAAAATCGAGATGGACAAGATGCTGCTGGAGGAACGGCATAGCATCCGTGTGCTCTACCACAGCTGGGGCGTCAAGCCGATCATGGAAGGGACGGACGTCAAAGGCGTCATTTTCGAGAGCAAGGAAGGCCGGCAGGCGGTTCTTGCCAAAACAGTGATCGACGCCACCGGCGATGGGGATATTTTTCGCGGGACAGGAGCGCCGTTCCGTGCCCTGGCCGACAGCAATACCCGTTCAAGTACCACTGCACTCGTCTGGCGTATCGGTGGAATCAGCTGGGATACATATATAGAATGGCAGAAGACGAATATCACCGTAGCAAAGAGTCTGACCGAGGGAATATGCAGGATTGCCGGGTTCCGCAGCGCGCTGATTGCGTCGAGCCGAAATGACATCTGCTGGGTCAACAACTGGCATGCCGGCAAGGATTGTTCCAAAATTAAGGACATGACAGAGACTGAGATCAAGACGCGCGATACCATGCGCGAGGTGTTGGAATACCTTCGCGAAGCCTGCCCCGTCGCTTTCAGAAACGCCTATCTCTACGATATCGCGCCGCAGCTCGGCGCGCGGTGCAGCTACAGACTGCAGGGCGAGTATGTGATGACGGCCGATAATTTTGCGCTCGCTCCGGAGTTCGACGACGTCATCGCATGGCACTCGACGATCTGCAAGATCAACGACTGCGGTCCTGTCGAAATCCCATACAGAGTAATGCTCCCTAAGAATGTCGGCAATCTCCTCTGCCCAGGCCGCCATCTCTCGGCGGACGATGTGGCAGTTGATTGGCTCACGCTCATTCCGCAATGCATCGGTACAGGCCAGGCTGCGGGCGTCGCAGCAGCGGTCGCTGTCGCTGAAGGAACATCCATAAGGGATGTCAATATCAAAAAAGTGCAGGACATACTCGTCGGGCAGGGCGTCCCGCTGCCAAGGCATCCCGGAACTGATCCGTCATACACAGATTGTTGTATCGAACACGAGTATGGTCTTTATACAGAACATGCAAAGAAAGCAAAGGCGGAGGCCGAAGCGCTCAAGGTATATCGCCAGCCATGGTAACCAGGCGTCAGACAAAAATGATATCGACCATGAACGATTAATCCTGTAACCAGATTATTCCGTCTTTATGGGGGGATGCACCATTTATATTCTTGGAATTGATATCGGATCCACCACATCAAAAAGCGTCGTCATGCATGACGGAACGGAGATTATTGGGTCGGCTGTCATCCCGGTCGGTACGGGGACAACCGGTCCCGCCCGTGCCGTCGAGACCGCGCTCAACGACGCCGGTTTAACGCTGGCGGACATAAACTCCTCGGCCGCAACCGGTTACGGGCGCAACGCCGTCAATGAGGCGGACATCGTGTTTTCCGAGCTGAGCTGCCACGCAAGGGGAGCCAACTGGCTTTTTCCCGGCGTCCGGACCGTCCTGGATATCGGCGGCCAGGACGCGAAGGCGCTCTCCGTCCTGCCCAGCGGGAAGCTGGGCAGCTTCGTTATGAACGACAAGTGCGCAGCGGGCACCGGGCGTTTTCTCGAGGTCATGACGCGGATTCTCGACATGGAAATCGCCGTGCTGGGTGAACTGGACCGGCAGTCTAAAAAGCGCGTCGATATCAGCTCCACCTGTACTGTTTTCGCCGAGTCGGAGGTTATCTCGCAGCTCTCAAAAGGCGTCGACATCGCCGACCTTGCCGCCGGCATCAACAGAGCGGTAGCCTTCCGGGGTGCAGGTCTACTCAAAAGATTGGGTATCACCGAGCCGCTCTTTATGACGGGCGGCGTCGCCCGCCACCCGGGCGTTGTCCGGGCACTTCAGGCCGAACTCCATACAACAGTGCATACCGACCCACGCGCACAGCTGGCCGGGGCTATAGGCGCCGCGCTGCTGGCTTATGAAAAAACAAATACGTAGGGAGGAGAAGAGATGAGCAATGAAAGTGGCCTTGAGCGGAAACCGGCGAAGGTATGGCTCAAGGAAATTGCCGACCAGGCTACCCAGGATGCCTGGGACGCAAAATACAGAGGAGAGAAAATCGGCTGGTGCGCCTCCAACTTCCCGCAGGAACTCACGACGACGATGGGCATCTGCGTCGTTTACCCGGAAAACCAGGGGGCGGCTATCGGCGCCAAGGGCGGCGGGCAGCGTATGTGCGAATACGCGGAGGGGATGGGCTATTCCAGCGATCTTTGCTCCTATTCGCGCATCAATTTTACTTATGCTGCCTTAAAGGAATGCCCGGAGCTCAATATCCCGCAGCCTGACTTTCTGCTGTGCTGCAACAATATCTGCAACTGCATGATCAAGTGGTATGAAAACCTCGCACTGGAGCTCGATATCCCGCTCTTCCTCATCGACATCCCGCACCTGG
>CAZJCH010000146.1:0-6364 GCA_964544005.1 uncultured Papillibacter sp. | reverse complement strand
CGGTGTCAAGGCTCATCGGCGCGCCGCCGGGCTATATCGGCTACGACGAGGGCGGCCAGCTGACGGAGGCCGTGCGGCGGCGTCCCTACAGCATCGTGTTGTTCGACGAGATCGAGAAGGGGCACCCCGACGTCTTCAACACCATGCTGCAGATATTAGACGACGGGCGGCTGACGGACGGCCAGGGCCGGACGGTGAGCTTTAAGAACACCGTCGTGATCATGACGTCGAATATCGGCAGCCAGTATCTGATGGAGGGTATCGACAGAGAGGGCAGCATCTCGGGGAACGCTCGAGAGCTTGTGATGAACGAGCTGCAGAGGAGCTTTCGGCCGGAGTTTTTGAACAGGCTGGACGAGACTGTGATGTTTAAGCCGCTGACGATGGCTGAGATCATCCGCATCATCGACCTGATCCTCGGCAGGACGCGCGGGAAGCTCACGGAGCAGAACATCACGCTGGACATTTCCGACGCGGCGAAAAAGCGCATCGCAAACGACAGTTATTCGCCGGTGTACGGCGCGCGGCCGGTCAAGCGCTATGTTCAGAAAAACGTGGAGACGGCGATTGCCCGTGTCATCATGCGCGGCGAAGTCGGCGAGGGCGGCGTGATCGCCATCGACAGCGACGACGAGGGGTTGACGTTTCGGGTGAAGGAAGCGGTGAGGGTGTAAATATCCGCGGGGCGCTGAGAAATCAGCGCCCCGTTTGTTTGTTGCTGAAGTTAATAAGTCCTTAATCAATAAGCTCAATACTACTAATAATGATCGTACCTATACCATCAACATCATTTTTATTAAGTAAAAAAACTAATTCGGTCATTTCACTGAATTTACTCATATCTGAATTCATTTCGGACAGCTTGTAAGAATATGCCGGCAACGGACGAGATGTATCAATCTGCTTTCTAGAAATTATTGAACGATCTTTTCCCTTGAGTTCTAGTGTAACCCCGAGGATTGATTTATTTGCGCGCAATTTAAAACTGAGTTTTTTATTGAAATACTGCTGCCAACTACCTGTCAGTGGAATCACACAGCCAACAAAGTTGGGATTATCGATGTAAAAGTCTGCATCTAACCTTAATGCATCAGGTTCTTCGAAGCTGTCGTTGATTATAAGTGTTTTTCTGTTAGTACCATCTGGGTTGTGAAAAGTGCTTGCTCCTTTTATATCAATGTTACCAACAGGGCGATAATTTTTTAGGAAGTTAACGAGTTCAGCACGTTCTTCCAGGAATACCTCGATATTAATCTCATCTGGTGCTGTCTTTGCGACAATATTATCTATTATGATTTTTAAGAAGGCCAGTATCCCTTGCTTGTCATCATAACCGATTTTTACGGATTGTATTTCACTGTAATAAATGGGTATACGCCGGTCATGATAACTTATTGGATGCTGATAGAAACAATGAGCGGGTTTGTTAAGCGCCCAAGAAGCACCCCATTCAAATAGGCAGAATGTACTATTCAAGAAACTGTTCGTTATTAAAAATATATGTTCATCCGCTTCAAGTAAAGCCTTCCTAATGACATCACTGGAATGAGCAGCACCAGGAATACTAAAATTGGAGCTGCAAAATACCTCGCGTTCGTTCATGCTGAAGATATTCCGCAAATACGTGGAAAGCATACGGGCGAGAATGGCATCATCGCTTGAATGACTTATGAATATTTTTGTTTTTTTCTCCTCACTCATAACGGTAACTCCTTAATCATATTTGATTTAATAATAAATCAAAGTTATACTAAAATCAACAAATAATACCAAAATAGTAATTAGATGTGATTTAAGGAGTGGGATGGTATCATTGCTTGTCGGCTATACACCAAAAGGTTGTAGGTGTGAATAAGTCAAAGGCCTTGGGAACAGTGGGTTACCCCAGGAGTGAGTCGCAACCATTCGGATGAAAATAAAACGGGGCGCTGAGTGTCAGCGCCCCTTCGTGTTGCGAGTAGCAAAGTAAACCACCGGCTCTGCCGGTGGGAATGAAGAGCTTCTAGCGGGGAAAAAAGTAGACAAGAAAAAACCTCCGGGATTAAAGTAGAACAGGTTTGCCGACCGTACTACAAAAATCAAGGAGGTTTATTCATGAAAGAAATAGATATGAGTAGTTTAGAGCACACAACATGGAGATGTCAATACCATGTGGTGTTCGCACCAAAATACAGAAGGATGGAGATATACGGAAAAATACGACAGGACATAGGAATAATCTTGAGGAAACTATGTGAGCAGAAGGGCGTCGGGATAATAGAAGCAAACGCATGTAAAGACCATATCCACATGCTGATAAGTATACCGCCGAAATTTAGTGTATCGCAGATAATGGGGTTTCTGAAAGGGAAGAGCAGCCTGATGATATTTGACAGGCATGCAAATTTGAAATACAAATACGGGAACAGGCACTTCTGGGCACGTGGATATTACGTAGACACGGTGGGTAGAAACAAAAAAGCGGTTGCAGCGTACATACAGAACCAGTTGCAGGAGGATCAGATAGCAGACCAGATTAGCTTGAAGGAATATACTGACCCGTTTACGGGTAGCAAGATAACAAAGGCATAAAATAATGCCCCTTTAGGGGCGGCCCGAAAAAGTAATGCGGTCGGCGAACTTTTCGGGCCCCTTAAGGGGCATTGCTGGTACCAAGCCCTTCTAGGGCTATTCATGCCTCCGGCTTAGCCGGAGGTTTTGACTGCAAATCATATTTAGCTGAGCTTCCATTCTGACAGCCATTTGTTTTTATCGTTGGCAACGGCTTCGACGACTTCCTTACCGGAGTGGAAGCCGTCGAAGGTGCCGTGGGTGATTTCCTTTTCGACCATGTTGAGGAGGTTTTCGTAATAGATACCGGCGTTCAGGCCGGTTGTCGTCTGGCCGAAATGCTGCTGGGTTTCGGCGTCGGCCAAGCGGGCGTATTCGTTTTTGACTTGAGCGGTTAATTTATCCCGGTTCATGATGGTTCTCCTTTTCGCGCATTCTGACGATGATATCGGATATAGTTTGCGCGGAAATGGGGAGATATATCGGTCAACTGATTCTATTAAAAAGACCAGACAGATGAACCGCCCCCTTTCCTTATGAGGCGTTGGCGTCCAGCGCGCTGTCGATGGCGAGGACGACGGAGAGGGCGGGGATTTCGTCGCGTTCGTCCGCGATGTCCAGCTCGTAGCAGTCGCCCCAGGTCATCCATTCCTTGTGAATCGTCACGATGGGGCGGCCGTTTTGAACAATCTCATAGTCGTGGGCCAGGAAATCGCCGCTGACGTCCCAGCCGAGGCCTTCGACGGTGTATTGCTGGCGAAAAAAAGTAAACTCCTTGACGATTTCCGCCACCTGCTGTTCGCCCACGAAGACAAAATAACGCGGCAGGAAGCTGAAGACCTTCTGTTGGATAAAAGCGCGCTCCGCGCCGGTCACATCGCTCACATGGAGCTTTTTACCGAAGGAGAACAATTCGCCTTCGACATAATATTTGTCCTGCCCTGTTTCGTCCATGACCGTGAACCGGTCCGTCCAGGAGAAAACCTTTTGACGTATGTAGAGTTTCATTGCTTGCTCCTTCGCTTTCATTTGTCATACTGGCATTATTCTAGTATTGAATAAAAGTTGGTATGCTTTTGCGCTTCAATTAATTATTCTGGAATAGAGTCTCATGTCAAGCACAACGCCGTTTTTTACGGCGTTTTTTCTGAGGGTGCCCTCATACGCGAAGCCGGCTTTTTCGAGGATACGGCAGGAGGCGGCGTTATAGGCAAAGGGCTCGGCGAAGATGCGGAGGATGTCGGTGTTTTCAAAGATATAGTCGCAGACTTGATTGACGGCGCTTGAACCGATGCCGCGGCCCCAGAAGGGCTCGGCGACGTAGTAGCCCATTTCGGCGGTTCTCCTGTGGATGTTCTCCTTGCGGAAGACGCCGATGCTGCCGACGGCTTTGTCATCGACGGTGATGGCGAAGGGGTATGCCTTGTCTTTTTCGGACTGAAGCATCATCGAAATAAAACCTACGGCATCATTTTCCGTATAGGGATAAGGCAAGCCGTCCCTGAGATTATCGAGGATTTTTTTGTTGTTCAGAGCCCTGGCAAGGTCCGGCGCGTCCGTCAGGCGCCAGGGGCGGAGTTTACATGTCATGACAATTCCTCCCTTTGTCGGTTATTATATTCCCTTGTCCCGGCGGGAGCAAGACCGCCTTGGGAACAAGAATATCCCCGGCCTGAGAACGGTTGAGGCCGGGGATTATGAGGAATATCTGCGCTCAATATCAGGTGCCCCACCAGGAACGGAGGCTGAGTTTTCCGGGGCCTTTCTCTGGCCGGCGCGGCTCTGCGCCCGTCAATGCCAGCTGACCCTGCTTTTCAGAGGCCAGACGGGTAATGATCTCGGGGGCAGCAAAGCCGTAGGCAATCGCGGCTTTGGCGTCCTCCGCGGCAAAAATCCACGCCACGAATGCGCCCAGTAATGCCATGCACAGAAGCGACAGCCAGTATTTCAGGCTCTTTAAGTAATTCGCGGTTTTGAGACTGAATCTGCTTCTGATAAACCGCAATAAATCAGGTATAAGTCCTCCGACAAAACCGCAGACAACAATGACGACATTAAACGCGGGCATTGAATCACCGCCATTTCATAAGAGTATGGTACAAAATGGATTATATTGCCTGTAAATGAAAAAAGCAACAAAAAATAGAGCGCTGATGAAAAGCGCTCCGTGCTGCCGGTGTATCAGCTTATTCAGATATGCGGCGCGTAGGCCTGCGCCATGAAGAGGATGATAGCCAGGAGGTTCAGGCTGAGGCTGATGAGGTATAAAAACGCGACGACCTGCTTCTGCGTGAGGCCTTTCTTAAGCAGCCTGTAATGAATCTGTGTCGCGTCACCGATGTAAATGGGCTTACGGTTTTTCATGCGCTTGAAAATCACAAATATGTTGTCGAATATCGGCAGGCCGAGGGCGAGGACGGGGACGAAGATGGATATGACGGTGGTCTGCTTGAAGGCGCCGTCCAGGGATATGATCGCCAGCATGAAGCCAAGGAAGGTGGCACCGGCGTCGCCCATCAGGATTTTCGCGGGGAATTTGTTGTACTTTAAGTAGCCAAGGCAGATGCCGACGAGGACAATGCCCATGACAGCCGAATAGGCGTTCCCTTTGGCCATAGCCACGACGAAAAGGGTGCACGCGGAGATGCAGGTGAGGCCGCCGGCCAGACCGTCCATGCCGTCCATGAAATTCATGACTGTGGTGACGCCGAGAAGCCAGGTGATCGTCAGCGTAAACTGGAGCCATGATGGCAGGAGGACATATTCCCCGTTGAATATGTTCGTGAAGCCGACAAACTGGACGCCCGCTGTATAAACAAGAATGCAGGCGGCCAGCTGCACGAGAAGCTTCGGCAGTGCCGTCATGTCGCGCCCTTTGATTTTGAACCAGTCGTCGAGCATACCGATGCCGAAGATCATGGTCGAGCTTAAGAGCAGCAGCCAGGATTTTGACGAGAAGTCGCGGATGATCACAAAATAACAAACCCAAAAGGCAAAGAAAATCCCCAGGCCCGCCAGATACGGCTTGGACTCGGTATGGATTTTTCGTTCTTCATTTATTTTCGGCTTTTCCTGATAATCGATTTTTATGGCAAGTTTCCGGAGGAGCGGCGTTAAAACAAGCATAAGCGATAGGGAAAGCACGAACGCAATCAGATAATTCAGCATAATATTCCTCGAAGCAACCAATTATTGTCTCTGTTATACTACAATAGGCGCCGCATGTCCAGCCTTAAAACCGACAAAAATCCCCGACCTGTGAACTGTTTATCGTTCACTATAGCCGGGGATCCGTACGGTTATCCGGTTTCTAGGGCAGGGGGTTGATGGCCGGGGTTTCTACTGTGTCGAGGACCCAATCCCACGGGCGGTTGCCCTTCCATACTTCGGCGTTCATCTCGTTGGAGTAGAGCTCGAGACTGGAGTTGGGGAAGCGCTTGACCATGTTGTAGAAGAAGTTGGCGGGATCTTTTGTTTTGGCCAGCTCTTCCTCGGTGGCGACGAGATAGTCCTTTGTGTACTTGTAGGCGCTGCCGTCAAAGAGGCTGCCTTCTTTCTGGTGGCCTGGGATGACGACTTCGGCACCGAGCTTTTCCATCTTCTCGATGTCGGCAATCCACTGGGCGCGCTGGGGGGCTGTGACCTCGCAGGTGAAGGGGTGGGCCTGATTGAACAGGACATCGCTGCCGTACATGGTCTTGATGGAGGGAATCCAGACGACGGAATTCCAGCGGTAATCGCCCATGACATGGTCGAAAACCTCAAGACGCTCGCCTTCCAGCTCCAGATAGCCGGTCGTCAGGGGGATGATGTT
>CAZJCH010000145.1:0-6374 GCA_964544005.1 uncultured Papillibacter sp. | reverse complement strand
ACATATATACTAACATTAATCGATTTTATTGAATTATTCATCACAAAATTGTTAATTATGCGCCGTGTTCATAAACTTTTGTGGTAAATCAGCTGTTAAACCGAGCGCTTCCTGCAGGTCGGCGATCCAGGTCCAGACCGTTTCCGGCACAGCGGTGATATAGCCCGCGTCCGTATAGATTATGATGAGCTCCTTTTCAGGGTCGAACACACCGGCGCAGAGCTTGCCGTCCGGCAGGAACATGACAATCGACTCAAAATAACCGGCAAGCCCCCGGACCGACCACCTGTAAACCTTTGCGTCATAACCGTCGCGGTCCTCCTCCTCATAACCGAGATGCGCTGTATTGAGGAACAGCTCATAATCCTCCCCGACCATTGCGCGGAAAGCGTCGTCCTCCGCCTCGGTGGAAACGTATCCCTGGGATAAAAGCGTCGCCTCGGGCAGCGCGTTCTTCGTGTACCTCCCGTCGAAGCCGACGCCCATCCCACCGTACCCGTTTACCTCGCTGTTGGCCGTCACGCTGACAATACCGTCCTTCAACTCGAATGCTATTTCAGCTCCCGGCGGAAAATCCCCGCTGTCCCCCGCGTCCTTAAAATATGCCGTCGTACCGTCGCGCACTGCCGCACCGTCGATAAATCCCATATGCGCGCCGCTGAAGGCGTCAATCTGGAACTCAAAGCCGCTTTTTGTCTCGTTGAATATAACGAGCGTCGCACCCTCAAACATGCCAACATCCATTCGCTGCCACTCTCCGGCCCAGACGGCGTTGGCCGGGATGCCGCCGATGATCTTTAAACTGAATTCAAGCATTTCGTCTGTCTTTGCGTTTTTCCAGGTACCCGCGATGCGGATGCCGTGTGTATACCAGCCGTCGAAGGTGCCGGTTCGCTTTCCGTTTTCGTCGTATTCGTCCATATAGATCATCCGGTCCGCTTCTGTTGTTCCCTCCAGCACAAGCTTCTTCCCCAGCTTGTCGTAATAATAAGAGCCCGTCACCTTGCCATCCGAAATGTTGAGGCTCATATGTACCGGGAGGTCGCCGATCGTCCCCTCAAGCATGATGACATTTTTATCGTAGGATATGCTCTCCCCCGCCGCACTGTCGGACGGCGTAGCCTCTGACGCGCTCGGTAAATCGTCGGGCGGCGGCGAAACGTCCGCCCCGACGCCGGACGTGCTCTTGCAGGCTGCGCCTGCCAGCATCAAAACCAATATCAGCGCCGCGATATATAAACGTTTCATCGTCACCCCACCTAATTAATCCATACATTGATTTTATATGAAAAGGTAATTTTTTGCAAGTCTTACGTTACGTTGACATAAATGAAGCGACATAAAAAATCAGGGCATTATTGCCCTGATTGGCGCCGACTCTGTCCTCGACGCGCAGATGATCGCCGTGAGGGCGCCCAGACAGGCCCGCAGCGTATAGACGACATCGTTTTCAAACGACGGCTGTTCCTCAAAATACGATTTTTGCAGCGATGCAAAATGATCGAATATCCGGTCGGCGTCCGGGCAGGGCTCAATGATGCCGCTGAAATCCGAGGCGGAAAGCCTCACAAAGTTCTTCCTCATATATGTGTAAAGTGCCAATTCATACCTGATGTGCTGCCAGGCGGTACCTTTATAGGAAGCTGTATGCGGGTGGCAGAAAAAATCGGCGTAAAAATGGCAGAGAACTCCGAGGGGCCCCGAATCGTGGAGAACAATACACCTGCACGCCTGCTTGTGGCTCAATAGCTCTTCGATGTCGTTTTTGAGCCGGCTTTCCCAACAGCCCGCCTTATGCGGCAGCGTATTGTAAGGCTTCCTGAAATCCGTCATGATATTCCAGTACAAAAACCGCGCCGCGCTCAGTTCCGTGCCGTATTCTCTTATTATGTATCTCCGCAGAAACCTGCCGATAATAAAGTGCGAGAAGCTGTTCATGCGTGCCCCCCATGCTTTGTATTCATTGTATATTATAGGGCAAAAGTCACGAATTGGTATGACAAAAAATTACCTGTCCGCAATTCCGGAGCTGAGCTCTATACAAACAAGTCAAGCTGACCGTTCTTTTTTGATCGGACGATCCGTTCGGTTACCTTATCCTCAGCGCTCAGGCTTCCGCATAATATCGGCGCTCCCGTATCGTATTTAGCGTGATTCTTTAAAACCGTGTTCAAGCTGTCATTTGCATAACAGTATTTACAGCCGTTCCGGCAGGTGCTGTACGCGCCGATATCGATGCTGGCATCGCAGCCGCAATTCGGCCGCTGTGCTTTGTCCTTTTTTATATCAAGACCGCAGCCCAACAGCTCTTCAAACAGCCTGCCGTCGATGCAGCGCGCGCGGGTGATATTGTATTTTGTAAGGTCAACGCTTTCGGCGCAGGTGTCGATTTGTAATCCGTGGCTGAGCGCGCTTTCCGAGAGCTGCCTCGCCAGGCTGTCCAAGCCTTCGCTTGTCAAATCAACACGCTTCACGCCACTCATGTTTTTTTGCGTATTGCGGTAATAGTCCATAAAGCTGATCGTGCATTTTTTCGTGCGGCCTTCTAGCTTACAGGCAGAAAACGACTGCTCATCTATTATACGTCTTTTCTTTAAATACCGCATTAACAAATAAACGACGGCGGAGCCGTCTCACTGACTCCGCCGCTTGGCGCATGATTTTCTACTATTCTTATCACATCTCGGTCAGTCATAGTATCGGCACAAATTTAATCAATATGCATGTATACGCCCATATAATTCGTTATGTATTTCTAACGAACGTTATAATTATATATCAGCTGCAATTTTATCTGCATCGATGTGCCGCAGGAATAATCTGAATACAGTTTTATCGTCTAACGAACGTTAGGCTATAGAATTCATCCAGTGCGCTTTTACCGCGCCTGAAGACGATCAATTTGTCGCAGTACAATTCAATTCTGGGATCAAATTTTCCGTGCTCATGCTCCACATAGAGGCCGTCGAGGAACCTCTCATCACGTTCCGACAAATTTTAACCTAAAATTCAGTAGTCAAATCTTAAATTGAATTAAACTTCAATAATATCACAGCCGCCGCCTGTAACGCATCTGGCGCCGGCCTTCGTCACAATATATGTGTCCTCGACGCCGAGGAGGCCAATATCCTTCACGCCTTTTTTTGGTTCGACGGCGAACACCATGTTTTCCTCGATCGGGTCGTCAAAGCCCTCGGCGATAACGGGGGGCTCGTCCACATGGAGCCCGAGGCCGTGCCCCAGAAACTTGACCTGCCTGCTGCCGAAGCCCATAAAATTCCGTTTAAAATCGTCGCTCAGCCCGCCCATGACCGTCCTGTAGATATCCGACGGCCGCGCGCCGGGGACGATCAGCTCCGCGATGCGCTTCTGAATGGCGATGCATTCGCGCTGCGTTCGGATCATTTCCTCCGTTGGCTTGCCGCCGAAGATATAGGCGCGTGATATGTCGCTGTTATACCCTTTGATTCCGAAGCCGATGTCGACGAAGACGGTATCGCCGCGTTTAAGCTTCCGTTCCCTGCTGCCCATCATCGGGACGGCCGCTGAAAGCCCAAGGTTACCGCCGGGCCCGTCAAAGTACGTCGGGTACAGAGAACTCGTTCCGAAGCCGATCTGGCCCATCCCCAGATCTGTCTGGAACATCTGGAACCGCGTTGCGCCGTGGAACCCGTACTCGTACATCTTCTGGAGCAGTGCCACGGAAAAATCGGTCTCACTGATGCCTTCTTTCAGAAGCAGCGGGACAACGTCACTCATCAGCCTCTGATGAATCCGCCCCGATTCCTCCGTGCAGGCAAGCTCGTATGCTGTTTTAACGGCGCGGACCGCGAGGATCGTCTTATCGAGAGAACCGACGGCGCTGATATTGAAATACTTTTTAACCCGCTCCAGAATAGCGACCGTCATCATTTCCGTCTCGATATACGCCTTCCCTAGCTCGGCGCCGATGACTCTGACGGCGTCCTTGTAGCTCTGTATCGGATAAATGCTCTCAAAGGTTGACTCGTCCAGCGCCCGCTCATAGCTCCGGCGGACGAAATAGGCGGCCTCCCCGCCCCGCCGGACGATCAGCAGCCCGTCCTGCATCGTGCCCGTCAGGTAATACTGGTTCACTTTACTCACAAAAACCGCCGTCTCCCAATCGGGATTTCTCAAATCCATCTTTACCCGGAAATTTGTCATCCGCAGGGCGATTTCTTCTTTTGTCAGGTCTCTTAACATGCTTCCTCCAAAATTACTCATATTATTGATTTCAGGACGATCTCCGAGACGATTGCCTCGATATCCGTCGCTTCTCCCAAAGTTTCCGGAACCGTTAAATCGGCGAACTTGATATAGAGCGACACGCGCTCGCTGTAGACGTCCCCGACTGTCTGGCCGGGCTTTAACGTAATGCCTCTCGTCTTGATATTCTTCAGCCTGCGGATAAGCTCTTCCAGCGGGACATCGATAAAATACGTCGTTGAACCATCCTTCAAATGCGCCATGGCTGCCTCCGACAGCACCACGCTGCCGCCTGTGGCGATCACAGTCCGGCTGCAATCCAGCGTCAAGACCGCTTTTTCCTCGGCTTTCAGGAACGCCTCGATCCCGTAAGCGTCAATGAAGGACTGCAGCGTCATACCCATCTGCCGGCTGAGCAGGATATCCGTGTCGATAAAGTCATACCCGAGCGTTTTAGCCAGCACGACGCCGACGGTGCTCTTGCCGGCCCCCGGCATCCCGATTAAAACAATATTCCCTTTCATCTCTCCGCTGCGCTCCCGCTTCTTTGCTTCCATTCGTCGGCCAACAACCCGTATAAATACGTATCAAGCCAGATGGGCCGGCCCTTACCGTCTGTCTTGAAATATATATTGCGCTTCAGATGCCCTTCGCGGCGCAGTCCCAATCGCTCGATGAGGCGCCAGGATTTCTCGTTCTCCGGGCTGCACATAGCGATAATCCGGCGTGCGCCATATTTATTGAAAACATGCTCAATAAGGGTGCCGGCGCTCTCGGAGGCATAACCCTGCCCCTGGAACCGCTTGTTGAACACAAAACCCAACTCATAGGTGTCAAACTCCTGCTTCGATAAATAGAGATTGCCGATCACTTTTCCACCGTTTTTCAAAGCGACGGCCCAGAAATCCAAATCTCTGGAACGTCGAATGGCCTCGCTTTTGCTTTCCTCCGGGGTGTATACGCAGTATGGCTCATAGAATACGACCTCCGGATCGGAAAGATATTCGTGGAGGTCCCGCCAGTCGCCCGCTTTAAAACGCCGGATAATCAGTCTTTGTGTTTCAAGCATCATATCACCCCCCGCAAAGAGGTTTCTTCGAAGTCTCAAGAGATTTCCCCTTCGGACATACCGCCATACAGATCCCGCAGACGGCGCCGCGGCCGATATCCATAAAATGCGCGCGCATATAATTGTTGCAGGCATTGGCGTCAACCAGCTCCTCCCGTTCGATGCCGGGCCGCCATTCCGCGCCCCTGATCACTTTCGCCGGGCAAGCGTCCACGCAGCGACGGCAGTTGAGGCAGGCGGATTCGGCGGCTGCATTCGTCTGTGCAAGGGGGCAGTCGGTAAAAAGTGTGCCGAGGCGAACGCGGGGGCCGAGCGACCGGTGCAGGAACAGAGCGCTCTTCCCGACTGTACCGAGTCCCGCCAGGACGGCGGCTTTTTTATGCGAATAGCGCCCGTAATGCGCGCGCTCAGCGCCTGTGTTGATCGTTTGCGAAGCGGCAACGGGGATGTAAGCGTATCCCGCGCTTTGGAGCAGCAGACCGGTCCGGAGCAGCATGCTGTCGATAAAGGCGTTTACCGTCCTGTAGTGGTGAAAATACGTGTGGGTCGGTATGCCGATACCATCGGCGGTATAAATCTCGTCCACAACGGCGTCCGACAACGCTGCGACGATGGATACGGCATAAGGAAGCCCGCAGGGCGAATCGGGCACGCGGCAAAACCCGACGTCATATACGCCGTTTGTTTTCAGCAGCTTTTCTATTTCAGCATTCAGCAACATAAATACCTCTACTTTGAGTAACCGTAAATTTTTTTCTATTATATGCCAGATTCCGACCGAACTCAACATCTATTATGTGTCAGAATAAGAAGGACAGGAGCGCAACGGACTACCTGCTGCATGACAATATCATCCTGTTTGCTCTTGACAAATACGTGATCGGAGCATATATTGAACTTAAATTCAACTCGGCAGTGTGAAAATGCGTGGTTTTTTCGAATTTTTCCGCTGCGGATGCTTTTTCGCTGTGGAATTTCTCGTTTTGAATTGATGTTCACCGGAATGGAGGAACCTTACATGGCAAGAACTGCGGCGCAGAATAAAAGGATACGCGACGCCAAGCGGGAGCTGATACTG